>NZ_JARESX010000089.1:0-26116 GCF_046026435.1 Paraburkholderia sp. RL17-381-BIF-C
ACAAGCGTCGGGGTTGCCTAGCGGGAACTTCATCGATTACTTGACATCTAAACTATCTAAGCCTAAATTATCCCCATCGGCAGCGTTCACATATGGGGAACAAGCATGCGCATCGTTTGTATTGGCGGCGGCCCGGCCGGGTTGTACTTCGGTCTGTTGATGAAGGGCCGTAACCCGGCCTACGATGTCACGGTAGTCGAGCGCAATCGCCCCTACGACACCTTCGGCTGGGGCGTCGTCTTCTCCGACCAGACGCTCGGCAACCTGCGCGCCGCCGACGCCCCCAGCGCCGACGCGATCCTCGACGCCTTCAATCACTGGGACGACATCGAGATCAATTTCCGCGGGCAGCAAATCCGTTCGTCGGGTCACGGCTTTTGCGGCATCGGCCGTAAGCGCCTGCTGAATATCCTGCAAGCGCGCTGCGAAGAACTGGGCGTGAAGCTGGTCTTCGAAACCCAGGTTACGGACGACAGCGTCTACGAAGCCGATCTGATCATCGCCTGCGACGGCGCCAACAGTGCGATCCGTCAAAAGTACGCGACCACCTATCGCCCCGCCGTCGACATGCGCGATTGCCGCTTCGTGTGGCTCGGCACGAAAAAACTTTTCGACGCCTTTACCTTCGCCTTCGAAGAAACCGAATTCGGCTGGTTCCAGGCGCATGCCTATCGTTTCGACGATCAGACTTCCACCTTCATCGTTGAAACGCCGGAGCGCGTGTGGCGCGCCGCCGGTCTCGACGAAATGAGCAAGGAAGACAGCATTGCCTTTTGCGAAAAGCTGTTCGCCAGGTATCTGGACGGCAATGCGTTGCTGTCGAACGCGGCGCATTTGCGCGGCTCGTCGCAATGGATTCGCTTCCCACGCGTGGTCAACGAAGAATGGGTGCATTGGCGCGGCAACGCGGACGGCACCCGAACGCCTGTCGTCCTCATGGGCGACGCCGCGCATACTGCCCATTTTTCGATCGGCTCGGGTACCAAACTCGCACTCGAAGATTCGATTGAACTCGCCAACAGCATCCGCGCGCATCCCGGCGATCTCGCCGCTGCCTTGAAGCACTATACGGACGTCCGCAGCATCGACGTATTGCGTATTCAGAATGCCGCGCGCAATTCGACGGAATGGTTCGAGCATGTCGACCGCTATACGTCGTTCGAGCCGGAACAATTTGCGTATTCGCTGCTCACGCGCTCGCAGCGCATTTCGCACGAAAATCTGCGTGAGCGCGACGCCAACTATCTATCCGGCTTCGAAGACTGGCTGGCCCGGCGCTCAGGCGTGGAACGCGCGCCGGAGAAGCATTCCGTGCCGCCCATGTTCACGCCCTTCACCTTGCGCGGCGTCACGTTGAAAAACCGTGTGGTGGTGTCGCCCATGGCGCAATATTCGGCCGTCGACGGCATTGCGGGCGACTATCACCTGATGCATCTCGGCGCCCGTGCAATGGGCGGTGCGGCGCTCGTCATGACGGAAATGACCTGCGTCTCGCCCGAAGCGCGTATCACGCCCGCGTGTCCCGGCATGTATGCGCCTGAACATGTCACCGCGTGGAAGCGTATTGTGGATCTCGTGCACCGTCAGTCGGATGCGAAGATCGGCATTCAACTCGGCCATTCCGGCGCGAAGGGCTCGACTCGCGTCGCATGGGAAGGCATCGATCAACCGCTGACGGAAGGCAACTGGCCGCTCGTCTCGGCATCGCCGCAACAATATCTGCGCGGCGTCAGCCAGCATTCGCGCGAAGCCACGCAAGACGAGTTGCGCGAAATCGAAGCGCAATTCGTCCGCGCCACGCAAATGTCCGCCAAAGCAGGTTTCGACTGGCTCGAACTGCATTGCGCGCACGGCTATTTCCTGTCGAGCTTTCTGTCGCCGCTGACCAATCAGCGCACTGACGAGTACGGCGGTTCGCTGGAGAATCGCCTGCGCTACCCGCTGCAGGTTTTCAAGGCGATTCGCGCGGTGTGGCCGCAAAACAAGCCGATTTCCGTGCGTATCTCCGCGAGCGACTGGGTCGAAGGCGGCACGACGCCCGACGACGCGGTCCAGATCGCGCGAGCCTTCAAGGCCGCCGGCGCCGACATGATCGACGTGTCGTCGGGCCAGGTCAGCAAGGAAGAAAAGCCCGTATTCGGCCGCATGTTCCAGACGCCGTTCGCCGACCGCGTTCGCAACGAAGCGGGAATCGCGACCATCGCAGTCGGTGCGATTTCCGAGGCGGATCACGTGAACAGCATCATCGCCGCAGGCCGCGCGGACCTGTGCGCGATTGCCCGCCCGCATCTGGCCAATCCCGCATGGACGTTGAACGAGGCCGCCAAGATCGGCTATTTCGACGTGACGTGGCCGAAGCCCTATACCGCGGCGAAATCTCAACTCGAACGCAACCTTGAACGCGAGCGCGCCCAAGCCGCTGCAAACGCGGGTCTGTCGCCGCAAGAACGTGCGCAACGCGCCGAAGGAACCACGTGAACACACTCCATTCGACGCTCGCCGGGCAGCACGCAGTGGTCACGGGGGGCGGCAGCGGAATTGGCGCTGCGATTGCAGAAGCCCTGCTACGCGCCGGCGCGCGTGTCACGTTGATGGGCCGCAACGCGGAGCGGCTCGACGCGCAGCGCGAGAAATGCAGCGCATTGGGCAACGTGGCTTGCATCAGCGTCGACGTCGCGCAAGAAGACTCCGTTGCGAATGCGTTCCGCGAAGCCGGCGCGGTCGATATCCTCATCAACAACGCGGGGCAGGCGCAGGCCGCACCGTTCATCCACACCGACATGGCGCTCTGGCAGCGCATGCTGGACGTGAACCTCACCGGCGTCTTTCTCGGCACGCGCGCGGTATTGCCCGGTATGCTCGAACGCGGTCATGGCCGCATCGTCAACGTGGCAAGCACGGCAGGACAGATCGGCTATGCGTACGTCGCCGCCTATTGCGCCGCGAAGCATGGCGTGATCGGTCTCACGCGTTCGCTTGCGCTGGAAGTGGCGACCAAAGGCGTCACCGTCAATGCGGTTTGCCCTGGTTATACAGAAACGGAACTGCTGCACGCCTCGCTTGAACAGATCACCAGCAAGACCTCGCGCACCGAACAGCAGGCGCGCGAAACCTTGCTTCGCTCGAATCCGCAACATCGCTTCGTGAGTCCCGAACAGGTCGCCAATGCAGTGCTTTGGCTCTGCCAGCCCGGCTCGGACGCCGTCACGGGGCAATCCCTTTCCGTCTCCGGTGGAGAAGTCATGTGACCAAGTCAACGAACATCAGGAAGCCCGCAGCGGCGGCTGAAACGAAACCGCCGCGCAAAGGCGTCGCCAAACCCGCGGAGAACGTCGTGGACCTCGAAATGAGCACGGGCGCGGATAGTCACATGGGCTTGCGTCTGTGGCTGCGCATGCTGACCACGACCAATCTCGTGCAGGCCGAATTGCGCAAGCGCCTGCGCAACGAATTCGATACCACATTGCCGCGTTTCGATTTGATGGCGCAGTTGGAGCGTCATCCGGAAGGCCTGAAGATGACCGAGCTTTCCCGTCGTTTGATGGTGACGGGCGGCAACATCACCGGCATTACGGATCAGCTCGAGAAAGAAGGACTCGTGTCACGCGACACCGACCCGAACGACCGCCGCTCGATCAGCGTGTGCCTGACACCGGCGGGTCGCAAGGCGTTCGACAAGATGGCGGTCGCGCATGAGCAATGGGTAGTCGAACTGTTCGGTGGTTTGAGCCTCGATGAAAAATCGCGCACCCATCAGCGTCTCGGCAAACTCAAGAAACATCTGCTCGACAGTCTGAAAGACTGATTCGCATCGAAACGAGGAGACATTCATGACACGATCCAACGCCGACGCCCTACTGGCCGGCAACCGCCTCACGTTGGCGAACTATGAAGCGCGGCACTTCGGCTGGTCGGTCGCCGACAAAGTCGCGACGATCACGCTGAATCGCCCCGAACGCAAAAACCCGCTGACCTTCGAGTCGTATGCGGAATTGCGCGACCTGTTCCGGCAATTGACCTATGCGACCGACGTCAAAGCAGTAGTGATTCATGGCGCAGGCGAAAACTTCTGTTCCGGCGGCGACGTGCACGACATCATCGCGCCGCTGATCGATCTGCCCATGCCGGAGCTGCTGCTCTTCACGCGCATGACCGGCGATCTCGTGAAGGCCATGCGCCATTGTCCGCAGCCGGTGATCGCGGCCGTCGACGGCGTTTGCGCCGGTGCCGGCGCCATCCTCGCGATGGCGTCCGACATGCGGCTCGGCACCGCCCGCAGCAAGCTCGCCTTTCTGTTCTCCCGAGTCGGCCTCGCCGGCTGCGATATGGGCGCTTGCGCGATCCTGCCACGCATCATCGGCCAGGGGCGCGCCGCCGAACTGCTCTTCACTGGCCGCTCGGCAAGCGGCGACGAAGGCCACGCATGGGGTTTCTACAACCGGTTGTGCGAACCTGCCGCGCTGCTTGAAGACGCGCAGAAGCTCGCCGCCGATCTCGTCGCGGGTCCGACCTTCGCGCATGGCATCACGAAGAAAATGCTGCATCAGGAATGGAGCATGAGCATCGACGAAGCGATCGAATCGGAAGCGCAAGCGCAGGCGATCTGCATGAGCACGCGCGATTTCGAACGTGCATATAGCGCGTTTGCTGCGAAGTCGCGTCCTGTGTTCGAGGGAGACTGAATTGAGCGCCAACACCGAACCGGATCTGCATAGCGCGCTGGCGTGGCCATTCTTCGAGCCGCGCCATCGCGAACTGGCCGCGGGTATCGAAGCGTGGTGCCACGCGAACCTTTCGCACCAGGATCACAAGGACGTGGACGCCACCTGCCGTCATCTGGTGCGTGAACTCGGCGCGGCGGGCTGGCTGACATATGGCGTGGGCGGCGTAGCCTACGGCGGCCACGGCGACACGATCGACACGCGCGCCGTCTGCCTGCTGCGCGAAACACTCGCCAAACACTCCGGACTCGCGGACTTCGCGCTGGCGATGCAAGGACTCGGTTCGGGCGCCATCTCGCTCGGCGGCACGCACGAACAAAAGGCGCGCTATCTGCCGCGCGTCGCCAACGGCACGGCTATCGCGGCGTTCGCGCTGTCCGAGCCCGAGGCTGGATCGGACGTCGCCGCCATGGCGCTCTCCGCTCGCGAAGAGGGCGACGCCTACGTGCTCGACGGCGACAAGACGTGGATCTCCAACGGCGGCATCGCCGATTTCTATTTGGTGTTCGCGCGAACCGGCGAAGCGCCGGGCGCACGCGGCATCAGCGCATTCATCGTGGATGCGGATACGCCGGGGCTGGAAATCGCCGAGCGCATCGACGTGATCGCGCCGCATCCGCTCGCGCGTTTGCACTTTGCTGGAGCGCGCGTACCGCGCAGCCAGATGCTCGGTGCGCCCGGCGAAGGCTTCAAGCTCGCCATGCGCACGCTGGATATTTTCCGCACGTCGGTGGCGGCGGCGTCGCTTGGCTTCGCGCGGCATGCGATGGCCGAAGGTCTCACGCGGGCCGCTTCGCGCAAGATGTTCGGGCAGACGCTCGGCGATTTTCAACTGACGCAAGCCAAACTCGCACAGATGGCCTTGACCATCGACAGCAGTGCGTTGCTGGTCTATCGCGCGGCCTGGTTGCGCGACCAGGGCGAAAACGTCACACGCGAAGCCGCGATGGCGAAATGGCACGCGAGCGAAGGCGCGCAACAGGTGATCGACGCCGCCGTGCAACTCTATGGCGGCATGGGCGTGCAAAGCGGCACGGCCGTCGAGATGCTGTATCGCGAGATTCGCGCGCTGCGCATTTACGAAGGCGCAACCGAAGTACAGCAACTGATTGTCGGACGCGATCTGTTGAAAGCACATGTTGCCGCCACTGCCGGAGCCCATACGCAATGAGCGCATCTTTCGAACGGCCCGTGCGGATCCGCTTCTCGCATTGCGACCCGGCGGGCATTGTGTTTTTTCCGCAATATCTGGTGATGACCAACGCGCTGGTCGAAGACTGGTTCAACGAAGGTCTGCATATCGACTACGCGCAGATGATCGCGCAACGCCGCGTCGGCTTGCCGATCGTCAAACTCGATTGCGAGTTTTCGCGGCCGAGCCAGATGGGCGAAACGATCACGCTGACTCTCAAGGTCGAGGCGATCGGCCGTCGCTCGATCAGCATCGAGATTGTCGGCCATTGCAACGGCGAAACCCGCTTCCGCGCGAAACAGGTGCTCGTCACGACTTCGCTGGAAATCGGCACCTCCATTGATATTCCCACCGACATCGCGAGCGCGCTCGCGACGTTCGCCCCACAGCCCGACTCCATTGAGGCGCATCGCTCATGAAAAAAGCTCTTCTCCCCGCCGGCTGGGTCAAACCGCGTGGCTACGCGAATGGCGTCGCGGCGACCGGCACACAGGTGTTCATTGCCGGCCAGATCGGCTGGGACGAACAGGCGCGCTTCCAGACCACCGACTTCGCCGCGCAAGCCATCCAGGCGCTCAAGAATGTGATCGCCGTTTTGCACGAAGCGGGCGGCAAGCCTGAGCACCTGGTGCGATTGACGTGGTACGTCACCGACAAACGCGAATATCTCGCGTCGTTGAAAGACATCGGCCGCGCGTTTCGCGAGTTGATCGGCGACTACGACATCGCGATGAGCGCGGTGCAGGTCGTCGCGTTGATCGAAGACGAAGCGAAAGTCGAAATCGAGGCGACCGCCGTGGTCCCGCAGTAACAGAGCAACAAAGCACACGAAAAGAAACCACCAAGCCAACCGAAGCGCATTTAGCCGGCTCAACGCCCGGGAGACCATGATGGAACCGTCAGCACACGTCGATACCTTCGCGCGCGACAATCTTCCGCCGCAGGATCAATGGCCTGTCTTTCTGCTCGACAACCCTGACGTTGCCTACCCGGCGCGCTTGAACTGCGCGACGGAGTTGCTCGACAGAACCATTGAGGCGGGCCACCGCGATCGTCCCGCGATCTGGTCCGATGTGGACGGCGCCCCACGCGCCACGACGTATGGTCAACTGTTGGCGCTGGTGAATCGCAGCGCGCATGTGCTGGTCGATGAAATGGGGTTAAAGCCCGGCAACCGTGTTCTGCTGCGTGGGCCAAACTCGCTGCATATGGCCGTGACGGCGCTCGCGGCGCTCAAGGTCGGCCTCGTCGTGGTGCCGACCATGCCTTTGCTGCGAGCCAAGGAACTAAAACAGATCATCGACAAGGCGCAGGTTAGCGCGGCGTTGTGCGACGCCCGCCTGACCGCCGAACTGGCACGCTGCACCGATCCGCAAGACGAGTTCTATTGCGCAGGCCTGAAGCAAACGCGCCTCTTCCACGACGACGCACGGGATTCGCTCGACACGCTCGCGATCAACAAGCCCGACCACTTCACCGCGTGCGACACCGCCGCCGACGACGTCTGCCTGATCGCGTTCACCAGCGGCACGACGGGCGCGCCGAAGGGCTGCATGCACTTTCATCGCGACGTCGTCGCCATGTGCGATCTGTTTCCGCGTCATGTGCTCAAGCCCACGGCGAACGATATTTTTTGCGGCACGCCGCCGCTCGCGTTCACGTTCGGCCTTGGCGGCTTGCTGTGCTTCCCGTTGCGCGTGGGCGCTTCCACGGTGCTGATCGAGAAGCTCACGCCCGAGACTCTGCTGCAGACCGTTGAGCGGTTTCACGCGACCGTCATGTTCACCGCGCCGACCTTCTACCGGCAAATGGCGCCACTGGTTGCGCACCACGACATCTCGACCTTGAAGAAAACCGTATCGGCGGGAGAAGCGTTGCCCGATTCGACGCGGCGACTCTGGCACGACGCGACCGGTATCGACATGATCGACGGTATCGGCGGCACCGAGTTGATCCACATTTTCATTTCGGCGCAGGGTAACGAAATTCGCCCGCATGCGATAGGCCGCGCCGTGCCGGGTTACGTGGTGCAGGCCGTGGATGACGACATGCAACCGGTCGCGCCTGGCACGATCGGCAAGCTCGCGGTACGTGGCCCGACCGGCTGCCGCTATCTCGCCGACGAACGGCAAATGAAGTTCGTGCGCGACGGCTGGAATCTGCCCGGCGATTCGGTCTATCTCGACGAGGACGGCTATGTGTTCTACCAGGCGCGCGCAGACGACATGATCGTCTCCGCCGGCTACAACATCTCCGGCCCTGAAGTGGAAAGCGTCTTGCTGCAACACGACGCGGTGTCCGAATGCGGCGTGATTGGCGTGCCCGATGAAACCCGCGGCCAGATCGTCAAAGCGTTCGTCGTGGTCAATCCCGGTTACGTCGCGGACGGCAAGCTGGTCGCGCAACTACAGGATTTCGTGAAAACTAGCGTGGCGCCGTATAAGTATCCACGCGAAATCGTTTTCGTCGATGCACTGCCGCGTACCGAAACCGGCAAGCTCAAACGGTTCGAGTTGCGTACGATGGGTTAGTGCGCATTTCCCGGGCAACCATCTTGCACGGGAGCGCAGACTCACCGCATGGCCGCCACTTTCATGGCGGCCATGTCGATCAATCCGCGAACGATTAAACGTTCGATATGCGGTCGATGGCGAGATCGAGAAACGCCCGCAATCTGCCCAACCTGCGCAGATCGCGATGGTAGCCAAACCACACATCTCGTCCTGGCGGCGCTTCCCCAAGATCGATTCGTTCGATCCCGGCGGTGTTGTCGCCCAACGGGCAAGGCAGAACAGCCAGCCCGCCTCGTTCCGCGCACATGCGCGCCTGCGCCTCGCGGTTGTTGCTGCCGAAAGCCACATGCGCGTTCGGCAAAACTTCACGCAGCCATTTCACGTCGGGTAGCGTTTCAAAGGCGCTGTCCATGGTGAGCAGCGCGTATCCCGTACCGTCGCCGCGCTGCGGCGGCACGATGTTCAATGGGCCGTACAACGCGTAGTCCATTTTGATGAACTTGCGCTGGATGACGTCGGCTTCATCGAACGGCGTGATCCGGAATAGCAGATCGGCGTCGCGACGCGCCAGATTGAGCCGCCGCGAATCGGTCACGAGTTCGATCGACACCAACGGGTTCACACGCAGAAACTCCGCGACGACCGGCGTCAACACATGCACGCCAAACCAGTCGGACGACGAAATCCGCAGCAAGCCGGTAAGTTGCTGTTGCTTCCCCGCTAACGCGCGCTCGAACGCGTGCGCTTCGTCTTCCATCCGCTCGGCAGTGGCGAGCACGGCGGAGCCCTCTTCCGTCAGCACGAAGCCGTCCGCTGTGCGCTGAAACAGCGTCTGCCCGACCGATGCCTCCAGCATCCGCAGCCTGCGGCCGATAGTCGGCTGGGTCTGGCCAACCTGGCTTGCCGCGCGGCCCAACGTTCCCTCGCGGGCAATTGCCAGAAAGATCCGAACGTCGTTCCAGTCCATATAAGCCCATGCAATTTTGTTTAGATAACGTGCAAAAACGTCGATTTACATACTTTCTCGCATGAACCACTATTAATCAAGCCGTTCCGGCACACCATCGAGAGAAATGTCATGACTATGCAAGCGCTTGTGCTCAACCGTTACAACGGTCCTCTGGAACTTACCGACCTCCCGACGCCGACAGCCGAACGCGGGCAGGTGTTGGTGCGCGTGAAGGCTGCCGGCCTCAATCCGCTGGACACCAAAATCCGCTCGGGTAACGCCGCGCATGCGAAGCACCCGCTGCCGCTGGTGCTTGGCATAGACATGGCCGGGACTCTCGAGGCAGTCGGCGAAGGTGTGAGCGGCTTCAGCGTCGGCGATGACGTGTACGGCATGACCGGCGGCGTGGGTGGCTTGCAGGGCTCGCTCGCGCAGTTCCAGGCCGTGGATGCACGATTGCTCGCTCATAAGCCGGCGAATCTCTCGATGAAAGAGGCCGCGGCAATTCCTTTGAGCTTCATCACATCCTACGAAGGCATCGCGGACCGGGCGAAGTTGCAGGCGAGTCAAACGGTGCTCGTGCAGGGCGGCGCAGGAGGCGTCGGCCATATTTCCGTTCAGTTGGCGATTGCGATGGGCGCTCAGGTCTTCGCGACGGTCAGCGCAAAGGATCTGGACGTGATCAAAGCGTATGGCGCTACGCCGATTGACTATCGTGCGAACTCGGTCGAAGCGTATGTCGATGCGTTGACCCAAGGCGAAGGGTTCGATCTCGTCGCCGATACCGTGGGTGGCGCTTCGCTCGATGCTTCGTTCAAAGCCGTTAAGCAATTCGGTCACGTTGTCAGCGCATTGGGCTGGGGAACGCATGCGTTGGCTCCGTTGTCTTTCCGTGAGGCCACGTATTCGGGTGTCTTTACGCTGTCGCCGCTGCTCACCGGGAAACATCGCGAGCACCACGGCGACATGCTGCGCATAGCGGCCCGACTCATTGAGAAAGGCAAGCTGGTGCCGAAGCTGGACTCACGTAGTTTCGACTTCGGCAACGTGGAGCTTGCTTACCAGTCGATTGTCGATGCGACGAACACCGGAAAGATCGTGGTCGACGTGAAATAAGAACCGGGCGGGAATGTACCGTACGACGAAACGGGTCGCGCATTCGCGGGATTTCGGGAAAAATAGCGAGGCGTCGTAAAGATACCCTCGCGTCATCGTTATTGCCGATGCATTGCCGCATAGCGAAACCGGCAAGCTCGAACGCTTCGAGTTGCAGACGATGGCCTGGCTCACATTCCCCAAGCAATCATTTTGCGTGGGATCGTTTTGCATGGGAGACACACCGAATGGCCGCCTCTTTCATCGAAGTCGTCGCCCAGGATGGCGGCCGGTTCAACGCCTACGTCGCGCGTCCGGCGCAAGGGTCGGGACCGGGACTCGTGCTGCTGCAGGAAATTTTCGGCATCAACGACACCATGAAAGCGACGGCCGACCGCTTCGCCGAAGAAGGTTACGTCGTGCTGGTGCCGGACCTGTTCTGGCGGATCAAACCGGGCATCGAGCTCGGTTATGGCGAGGCCGACATGAACCAGGCGCTCGATTATCTCGGCCAGTTCGACACAGACCTCGCCATCGACGATATCGCCGCCACCATCGCGGCGTTGCGCACCCTGCCCGAACAGGCCGGCAAGGTAGGCACAGTGGGTTACTGTCTTGGCGGCAAGCTCGCGTTCCTGAGCGCCGCGCGCACCGATATCGACTGCGCGGTCAGCTACTACGGCGTGGGCCTCGAAGCGTATCTGGATGAAGTGCCGGCGATTCGCTGCCCGATGGTGTTTCACTTCCCCGAAAACGATTCGCACTGTCCGCCGGCAACCCGCGAACGGATGAGCGCGGCGTTACGTACGCGGCCGCAGATCGAGCAATACGTGTACCCCGGTTGCGATCACGCGTTTGCCGCGCCGTCGCGCCCGCAATACGACAAACCCGCCGCGATGATGGCGTATTCGCGCACGCTCGCGCTGCTGCGCAAAGTGCTGGGGCCGGTCTACGATCTCAACGCGCTGTGGGAAGCTCACTGCTATTACGAGTTCGCCACGCGTGACGTGGACGCCGTCATGCCGACCATGGTCGCGCAGCCCTACGTCAATCACGTTCCGACCATGACCGGCGGTGTCGGCCATGACAACCTGAAGCGCTTCTATACGCATCACTTCGTCAACTCGAATCCCGCCGATACGAAGCTGATTCCGATTTCGCGCACCATTGGCGCGGATCGTATCGTCGATGAATTCATTTTTAGCTGCACGCATAGCTGCGAGATCGACTGGTTGCTGCCCGGCGTCGCTCCAACCGGTAAGTATTTCGAGGTGCCCATGCTGGCTGTCGTGTGTTTTCGCGGCGACAAGCTCTATAACGAGCACATCTATTGGGATCAGGCTTCCGTACTCGTGCAGGTCGGCTTGCTGAACCCCGAGGGACTGCCGGTCGCCGGAATCGAAAGCGCGCGCAAGCTGCTCGACGAAACGCTGCCGTCCAATCAGTTGATGGGCGCCAAATCACGCGTGTGAGCTGCGACTAGAGGCCTGCCTCTGCACAACGTCCTTATGATGTGACACTTCATTGGCCAACATCCCCCGACCCATGCTGACCGTTCATCATCTGAACAACTCCCGCTCGCAACGCGTCTTGTGGCTGCTCGAAGAACTTGGCGTGCCCTACGAGATCAAGCGTTACGAGCGCGATCCGAAAACGATGCTCGCGCCGCCCGAGTTGCGCGCGGTGCATCCGCTCGGCAAGTCGCCCGTCATTACCGACGATGGCCAGACTATCGCCGAGTCGGGCGCGATCATCGAATACCTGATCGACAAATACGGGCAGGGACGCTTTGCGCCGGCACCTGCCACGCCGGAGCGGCTGCGTTATACCTACTGGCTGCACTACGCGGAAGGTTCGGCGATGCCGCCGTTGCTGCTCAAACTCGTCGCGCTGCGCATTGCCAGCGCGCCGATGCCGTTCTTCGCCAAGCCGATTGCGCGCAAGATCGCCGCCACACTGCAATCGAGTTTTATCGATCCGCAGTTGAAGCTGCACCTCGGCTATATCAATCAGGAGTTGAGCAAGACCGGCTGGTTCGTCGGCAACGACTTCACGGCGGCGGACGTGCAAATGAGTTTTCCGCTCGAAGCCGCCACGGCGCGCGGCGGTATGGAAGGCCAGATTCCGGCGGTGGTCGATTTTCTCAAGCGCATTCATGCAAGACCGGCTTATCAGCGGGCGCTGGAACGTGGCGGCAAGTACGAATTGCTTGGCGGCGATTGAGATCTGCGCGGCCCTGGAAATCGTAGTTGTGGGCCAAAAGTCGCGGATGCTAGACTGGAAAATCCCATTGTCGGTACCGCGCCTCGTCGAACGCGTTTTTGACGGCACGGTTGTCTGCGCGTTTCGTCAGCGCGTTTCGTCAGCGCGTTTCGTCAGCGCGTTTTGTCAACGCGTTTTGTCAACGCGTTTCGTCGTCAACGAATTGTCCACTGGCTGGTCGGCGCTGCGCCGGGTTGCGTTTCTTTTGGCGCGTTGCCGACTTCAGCAGCCGCGCATCCGGCATCCATCGACCACGGCCAAGGAGCCGCCCGCATGACCCATTCCATCCACGGCAACAAACGCTGGCTCGCACTGATCGTGCTGTGCCTTGGCGTGCTCATGATCGTGCTCGATACCACGATCGTGAACGTTGCGCTACCGTCCATCGCGGCGGATCTCGGTTTTACCGAAACGTCGCTCGTGTGGGTGGTCAATGCGTACATGCTGACCTTCGGCGGCTGTCTGCTGCTCGGTGGACGGCTCGGTGATCTGTATGGACACCGCAAGTTGTTTCTTATCGGCATCACGTTGTTTACGTTGGCGTCGCTTGCGTGCGGCATTTCGAACTCGCAAATGCTGCTGGTGTGCGCGCGGGCCGTTCAAGGTGTGGCAGGCGCTATCGTCTCCGCTGTTTCGCTATCGCTCATCATGAATCTGTTCACCGAACCCGGCGAGCGAGCGAAAGCCATGGGCGTGTACGGCTTCGTGTGCGCGGGCGGCGGCAGCATCGGCGTGTTGCTCGGTGGGTTGCTCACCAATCTGCTGAGCTGGCACTGGATCTTTCTCGTCAATCTGCCGATCGGCATCGCTGTGTACGCACTGTGTGTTGCGCTGTTGCCGTCGGCGCGCGGGCATGCGCATGGAGAGAAGCTCGACGTGGCCGGCGCGGTGTCCGTCACCGTTTCGCTGATGCTCGCCGTCTATGCCGTCATGAATGGCAATGAAGCTGGCTGGACTTCGGCGCAGACGCTCGGCTTGCTGTTCGCCGCGTTGGCGCTGCTTGCCGTGTTTCTGGTGATCGAATCGCGCGTCCAGCATCCTTTGATGCCGCTCGGTCTGTTCCGCTTGCGCAATGTTGCGACCGCGAACGTGGTCGGCGTGCTGTGGGCGGCTGCAATGTTTGCGTGGTTCTTTATTTCCGCGTTGTATCTGCAGCGCGTGCTCGGTTATCGGCCGCTGCAGGTCGGGCTCGCGTTCTTGCCGGCCAATCTGATCATGGGGTTCTTTTCGCTTGGGCTGTCGGCGCGGGTGGTGATGCGCTTCGGCCTGCGTGTTCCGCTTGCGGTAGGGCTGCTGGTCGCGGCGTGCGGTCTTGCGTTGTTCGCCCGAGCGCCGGTTGGCGGCAGCTTTGTGCTCGACGTCATGCCGGGGATGATTTTGCTGGGCTTCGGCGCCGGTATTGCATTCAATCCGATGCTGCTGGCCGCTATGAGCGATGTCGATCCGAGTGATTCAGGACTCGCGTCCGGAATCGTTAATACGTCGTTCATGATGGGTGGCGCGCTTGGGCTTGCGGTACTGGCGAGTCTTGCTGCGGCGCGGAGTGAGGCGATGCAGGGGGCGGGTGATGCCGTGGCCGCGCTGAATAGTGGGTATCACGTCGCGTTTTTGTTCGGGGCGATTTTTGCGGCCGCGGCGGGGGTGATGGGTGGGGTGTTGTTGCGGACGGGGGTGGCGAGTGGAGTTCAACACGAAAGCCACGGCGGCCAGCACGCGCCAGCCACAGAAGGGCAGTCGAGAGCCGCTGGAAACAATGCCGCAAGCGAGAATTATTGAGCAGCCGTAGACCTGTTGCCGGGCGGCTGGGTTAGTACGTTTCGATTGGGACTTGTGTGGGAGCAAGGCACTGTTTGACGAAGATCTGTCCGAACGCGATCAGTCTGAGCATGGCGGCCAAGCCGCTTCGCTGTTGAAAACCGCAAGCACGATCAAATACGGCAGCCTGCGTCGAGCTATGCTGGTTCCATGCTGACATGAGATCCCACATGAACCCGGTTGGAAAAGCGCTGTGGTTTATCGAAAGCCACTTTGCCCGCGAGTTGTCACTGGAAGACATCGCCGACTGCGGATGCGTGTCGCGCTTTCACCTGGCGCGCGCCTTCGAAGCGGCCACGGGCTTTTCGGTGATGCGCTATGTTCGCGCGCGTCGGTTGAGCGAATCGGCGCGGCGCCTGGCGAGCGGCGCACCAGACATTCTCGCGGTCGCCATCGAAGCCGGCTACGGTTCTCACGAGGCATTCACGCGCGCATTTCGCGAGCAATTCGGGCTCACGCCCGACGCGCTGCGCGCGCGTGGCCATCTCGACAATCTCGCCATCGTGGAGCCGATCAAAATGGACGAAACCCTGCTAGCCCATCTCGAACCGCCGCGCTTTGAAGACGGTAAAGCGCTTCTGGTTGCGGGTCTGAGCGAACGCTATACCTGCGAAACCTCCGCTGCGATCCCATCGCAATGGCAGCGCTTCAACCACTACTTCGGCAAAGTGCCGGGCCAGATCGGCAACGTGGCGTACGGCGTCTGCTACAACGCCGACGACGCGGGCAACATCGACTATCTATGCGGCGTCGAAGTCGGCGATTTCTCGGCATTGCCGGGCGAGCTGAGCCGCTTGCGCATTCCCCCGCAACGCTACGCGGTGTTCAGTCACCGCGAGCATGTTTCGGCCATCCGTCGCACCTGGAACACGATCTGGAATCAATGGTTGCCGGCATCGGGACAAGTGCCTGCGGATGCGCCGAATTTCGAGCGATATGACGAGAAGTTCGATCCGGTGAGTGGAATGGGCGGGCTCGAGATCTGGTTGCCGTTGAAGATATGATCGACGCGATTGTCGACACGCGGGTGGATGCGTATCGCCCCCCACCCACGCATAACCCGCACCCAACCCCACCTCATCAAACATCTCCCGCCCAATACGCGAACGTTGCATTAACGATCGCCGGTTGCAACAGGAAGTCGTGCGCCGCCTGCGCCAGATCTGCCCGCACGGGTTTGATCGTCCCGGCGGCCATCGCCAGCAAGGCGAGTTCGGCCGCGTTCTCCATCGAGACTGCGAGATAAATGCTTTCTTCAATCGAAGCACACGCACAGATATAGCCGTGATTGACAAGCAAAGCCGAGCGCCGGTCGCCTAATGCCGCGCTGATGATTCGGCCTTCTTCATCGTCGATTGGCACGCCGGGCCATTCCTCAAGAAAGCCGCAGTCGTTGTAGAACATGCAGGCGTCCATATGCGCGACCGGCAACGGTATACCCAGCATCGAGAGCGCGCTGATGTGTCGCGGATGCGTGTGCACAATCGCATGAACGTCCGGCCGATGTCGATAAACCCACGTATGAAACCTCACTGCCGGGTTCGGAGTTCCGTCGCCTTCCAACACCGTCAGTTCATCGTCCACCAGAATCATCGATGCGGGCGTCACCTCTGCAAAGCTTTTTCCGAGAGCCGGCGTCCAGTATCCGCGATTCGACGCATCGCGCCACGTGATCTGACCGGCGAGACTCGCCATATGACCTTTCGCGTGCAGGATGCGGCAGGCATCGGCGAGTTTTTCGAGGGGGAAGGACGCTTGCGCGTTCCCGATGCCCGTAATGGTTGACCGTTGTTTCATTGAATCACTCTCCTTGCGAATGGGGCGGCGCTGGCGTCGTGGGGGCGCTTTTCATCAAACGTGTGCAAAGCACGGCGAGCGCTGCGAGTGCGCCGACATAAATCGCGATCGGTTGCAGACCGTGATATTGCGCCACCAGTGAAGTCGCCACGATCGGCGCCAGCCCGCCACCAATCGCCGCCGCAAACTGAATACCGATCGATATGCCGGAAAGGCGCACATTGACTGGAAACTGCGCGGCAAAGAGTGCCGACTGCGGACCGAATAGCAACGCATAGTTGAACCCTAGCGCAATAGCCACCGCAACCTGTAACGCCGTGAGGCTGCCGCTATCGATCCACCGCAGCAGAGGCACGACGCTAAGCGCCATGACGACAGCGCCGAACATATAGAACCGGCGTACGCCTACCCGGTCGGCCAGCCAGCCGAATAGCGGCAAGGTGACGATCTGGATTGCAGCGCCGATCATGACGGTCTGCAACACCGCGCTACGGCTGAATCCCAAACGCGTCGACGCGTAAGAAACCAGAAATACGGTGAGTACGTAGTAAAGCGTCACTTCGGGAAGCTTCGCGCCGATTGCCAGCAGCAATGACTTCTTATGACGCGTGAGCAGTTGCCACAGCGGCACGTCTACCCGTTGTCGCCCGCTTGCGGCTTTTTCGAAGGCGGGCGACTCACCAACGCTTCGCCGTACGAATGCGCCTAGCAAGACCAGCGCGATGCTGGCAAGAAACGGAATACGCCATCCCCAGCTTTGAAAAGCCTCTTCCGGCAGTCGGCTCAAGAGACTGAACGCCGATGTAGAAAGAAGTAAGCCGATCGGCGGACCCATTTGAGGCAGGCTTCCGAAGAGGCCCGCGCGACTGGACGGCGCATGCTCGACTGCCATGAGCACGGCTCCGCCCATTTCGCCGCCCAGCGCGATGCCCTGCAAAATGCGTAGCGCGACGAGCAGCACCGCGGACCACGTGCCGATCACGACGAAGTTCGGTATCAGACCAATCGCAATGGTAGAAAAGCCCATCAGGAACAACGAGAAGGTCAGCACGGACTTGCGGCCGAGCCGATCGCCAAAATGCCCGAACAGGATGGCGCCGAGCGGCCGCGCGAACAGCCCGGTCGCGAATGCGCCGAACGACGCGAGTGTCGCGCTCGTCGGGTCGAGGTTGGGAAAGAACTGCCGGTTGAATACGAGCGCGGCGGCCGTGCCGTAGGCGATAAAGTCAAAGCCCTCGATGATCGATCCGACTGTGGCCGAGATGACCGCCTTATAGCGGGCCGGCAGCGGCGATCTGCGCGTTGTTGTGCTCACGCCTTCGAGCGCGGAAAACGGGTCGTTCACGGGTGATCTCCTCACTTCGGTGGTCGGCGGGAGGCGGCCGAACTGGCGTCAGTATTGGTCCGGTGAACGACGCGGGATATGTGCCCAGAAATAACTCTGGATTAACCTGAAGTTATCGCGCCTTGCGGGCCCGCGCGCAAGGCAATTTCAAGTGCGGCGTCGAACGCCCGCGACTGGCCGCGCACGCTGCGTGATATCGCGACCAGCCGGCGCGATGGGACCGCATTCAACGGCGTACGGCGCAGCCCACGATCCTCGACCATATCGCGCGGCAAGCTCTCCGGCAGGACAGTCACGCCGCCGCTGATCGACACGAGCCGCAAACTTAGTTCGAGCGAATCGCATTCGATATACGGCTGCACACTGCCGCCCAGCGATCGTTCGACCATGCGGCGCAACGCGTAAGGTTTTGGCGGAAGGATCAGTTTCAGCGCGGCCAGGTTGGTCAATGCATGCGCGTCTGTATCGTCGTCTGCGGCGGTGTACAAGGCCAGCCGCTCTTCGAAAAGCGGTTCGCTGATTAGATCCGGCACATCCACTGCGGTCTCGTAGACGAAGCCGATATCCGCTTTGCCGCGCTCCACGCTTTCGACCACGTTCGCGGAACTGTCGCAGTGAATGGTGAGGTGAACATCGGGATACAGCGCGAGCATCTGCCGGCTCAACTCCGGAATGAAATACGCGATCAACGTTTGAACGGTTGCAATGCGCAGCGTCCCGCCATGCCGCGACAGCTGCCCCGAATGTTCGAACGCGGCGTCGAGCGAATTCAGCAGCGGCTCGACTTTCAAAAAGAGCGCTTGACCGTCGGGCGTCAACTGCATGCCGCGGCCGTGGCGAAGAAATAGCTTCGTGTCGAGCGCTGTTTCGAGTGCGCGAATCTGTTTGCTCAGAGCGGGTTGCGTGATAGCGAGAATCTCGGCTGCCTCGCGCAGTGAACTCGCCTTCGCTACGGCGACGAACATGCGCAATTGATTGTCCCGGCTGGCAAGCGTTTTCATAGAAAGGAGGATTGGTGGATGAAATGCCGCTGGCGTACATGTTACCCATCCGGCGAGCCGATCGCGGCGGGCAGCATCGATCGACTGCGGATGTTGTCCGTGCAGTCGATGATCACGGCATGGACACGGTTCTATGATTGTCGGCGCTTTATGAGCCGACCCCGATCAGGAACAAGACCGCAGCGAGACAGCGATTGTGGGTCGTCTGGAAGACTGTGCCCAATAAGCTATATCGAGCGATGCGGCGCTGCACCGCATCTGCTTCGGAATGCGCTTGCCGTTCGTTCCGAGCTCTGAAGATTCGCTGCGAACGACAAGCACAGGTTCAGGAGCGCACAGAGGGCGCCGCGGCTAACAAGCCGCGCAGAAACACCATGATCATATGGCCGATGGGTGCGTCGGAAAGCAGCGACCGCTGCAAAGCGAGGCCCTGCGAAAGCCCCATGAAGGACGCCGCCAAGACGGTCGGCGATTCGGGCGGCACTTTTTCCAGTCTGGCGAAGATCTGCCCGATGCAATAGGCAAGGCCATCACGGTGAGCGTCCAGCAACGCCTGTGAGGCTTCTTCAAAAACGGGATTGCGACGCCCCTGAAGCTTGAATTCAACGCCCAACACCGACCACTCGGGCTCGGCATCGAGTGTCTGCGCCCAGACTTCCAACGCGCTCAAAATGTCGTCCGCGGACGAGGATGGGTCATTCAACGTACGGACGATATCGCCCACTTGCGCCTTTGACCGCTCTCGCATCAATTCGACGAACAGCTCTTCCTTGCTCGCGAAATTCGAATAGAAAGCGCCCTGCGTGTAGCCTGCTTCGGCCGCGATATCTCTTAGAGAAGTGGCGCCGAAGCCTCGCTCGACAAACAGCCGCTTCGCCGCGGCAAGCAAATGCGTGCGCGTTTGCAATCGGCTTTCTTCGCGGCTCAGGCGCGGGGGTGGGGTCGCCTTCTTCATGGCCGGAAGGATATCAGTTGATATTTAAAATTCAACTGGCTATTATTACGAATCCATTTCGCATATCACTTGATATGCGAAATCAGGAGCCTCGGGTGGTCCTCTGAGCGTGCTTACGCAACGCGATGAGGGCGAGCCTGCGGAGTCAACTGCGAGCCAACCGCAAACACCAGGGCGCAATGCAACAACCTGGTCATGTACTACGGAAAGAAAGCATGAGCAGCAGGGTAAAGATGTTGAAGCAGCAACTCGCCCAACTCGATGAGCGGATATTGGTCGCCTGGCAGCAGGAACAGAAAGCCGCGATCGAACACGTCCGGCAGGTCATGAACTTCTTCAACCTTGTGCCGAACCAGTTGCGCGTCGACCGGCGCGGCAGGTACAACACCAGGCCGCCTCAAATGAAGTATCAGGACCCCGTCACCGGCGCGACGTGGAGCGGCCGTGGCCGCGCGCCTTCGTGGATCCGCAACCGGCGCTACGACGATTTTCTGGTTAAGCAGCCTGACGACGCCGGATCGAACTAAGGGTTGCAGACGTTCAAGCGTATTCCATGCGCCCTTGATCCGCGAGTTTGATAAGGATGTCTATCTCTTTGCGAATCATCATGGTGCGCACAGAGTAACGTCGATCAAGCCGCCCGCCCTCAGGCAAGCGTTCGAATCGAGTTGCTGATACCGCGCGCGCAATCGATCACGGCGGGGGCCAAGCGTGCTTCAGCTTCCGCCGGCGTCCACCGGCTCGTCGGCGCAACGACGTGAACCGCACCGACCGGCCGACGCTCCCCGTCGAGCACCGGCGCCGCGATCGTCATATCGCCAATGAACAGTTCCTCGCGGTTCGACGCATAGCCATTGCGCCGTCCGAGCGCGAGCCGCGTCACGATCTCGTCGATATCCGTTACGGTGTACTGCGTATGCGCAACGCGATCGCTCGCGAGCAGCAGCGCATGTGACTCGTTTTCCGGAAGCGCCGCGAGATACGCTCTCCCCGACGCCGTGCAGTACATCGGAATGCGGCTGCCGATCGGCATGTGAATCGGCACGAACTTCATACACACGAAGCGCGCCACGTAGACCATATCGACGCCATCCGGCTCGGTCAGATTGGTCGTCTCGCCGGTGACATTGGTGAGTTCGGAGAGAAACGGATTGGCGACGTCGATCAACGTGTCCGCAGCCAGATAGTTGAAGCCGATCTGCATCACACGCGGCGCCAGTTGATAGCGCCTGGTACGCGGATGCTTACGCACGTAACCGAGTTTCTCCAGCGTGTAGATCATGCGTTGCGCGGAGCTTTTGGTGATTGCCGTGGCCTCCGCGACTTCCGGCAATGTCATCGACCTTCGCTGTGCACTGAACGCGCGCAGCACCGCGATGCCCTTCTCCAGCGACTGATTGAACAGTGCGTCCGGCGTTTCCTCCGGTTCCGGGGGCGCTTCCGGCGGTGCGTTGAGCGTCTTGCGTGTCATGGAATCACCCAATTGTTCTCTATCGTTATTGACTCTAGCATATCGAATATCGATACGCAAATTTCGTCCACCGATATTTTTGATTCGAATAATATGCACCAACTGATGGTTACCGATATTCCGACCGACCGTCGTCAACTCGTGGAGAGACTCATGTTCCAGTTCGCCAAACGCTTCGCCAGTGTCTTTGCAACAGGATTGCTGCTCGCCGGTGCGCCGGCCTTGTCGGCAGCCGCCACCACGTACGAGATTGGAGCGACGGCCACCGGTGTGCCGTTCACCTTTCTCGATGTGAAGACCAATTCGATCCAGGGCCTGCTGGTCGATGCGATCACCGCGACCGGCAAGGCGGCGGGCTTCGACGTGAAGATCGAGCAGACCACGTTCTCCGCGCTGATTCCGTCGCTGACCACGAAGAAGATCGACATCATCTCGGCGGCCATGCTGAAAACGCCGGCGCGCGAGCAGGTCGTCGATTTCTCCGACACCGTGTACTCCTATGGCGAAGGCCTGATCGTGCGCGCCGACGACAAAGGACAGTACACGTCCATGGACGACCTCAAGGGCGAAGTGGTCGGCGCGCAGGTCGGCACCGCGTTCGTCGATGCGTTGAACAAGAAGGGGATCTTCAAGGAAGTGCGCACCTACGATTCAGTCGCCGACATCATGCGCGACGTCGCACTCGGCCGCATCAAGGCGGGCTTCGGCGACCATCCGATTCTGGCCTACCAGCTTCAGCACAATCCCAATCCGCAATTGCGCCTCGTCAGTGGCTATCAACCGTCGGTGAAAGGCCAGGTGTGCTTCGTCGTGCGCAAGGGCGACACGGCGACGCTGGAGCAGTTGAATGCCGGAATCAGAAAGATCAAGGCCGACGGTACGCTCACGCAAATCGTCAAGAAGTGGCAGGTGGAATGACGTCGCTTTCCGAATAAGGACCGTCCGCCATGTTCTTCCAGAACGCCGTCGAGTTTCTGCCGATCCTGCTCAAAGGCGCGGTTGTCACGATCGAGATCACCTTCTGCTCGTTCGTTCTGAGCACCGTGCTCGGCCTCGTGCTCGCGCTGATGCGCGTGTCGAACCACCGCATCGTATCGAACGCCGCCGCGACTTTTATCAACGTGATCCGCGGCCTGCCCATCATCGTTCAGCTCTTTTACATCTACTTTGTGCTGCCAGACCTCGGCGTGCAATTGTCGGCGTTCCAGGCGGGTTTCATTGGCCTTGGCGTCGCGTACTCGGTGTATCAGGCGGAGAACTTTCGCGCCGGCATTCAGGCGATCGATCACGGGCAGATCGAAGCGGCGCAGTCCATCGGCATGCGCGGGGCAATGATCATGCGGCGCGTGGTCTTGCCGCAGGCGTTCCGGATCGCACTGCCGCCATACGGCAATACGCTCGTGATGATGCTCAAGGACTCGTCGCTCGCATCGACTATCACCGTCGCCGAAATGACGCGCGCCGGACAGCTCATCGCTTCGTCCACGTTTCAGAACATGACGGTCTTCACGCTGGTCGCGTTGCTTTACCTCGGACTCAGCCTGCCGCTCGTCTATGGATTGCGGCGGCTCGAACGCCGTCTCGGACTGAAGGGAAAACGATGATCAAGGTCGACTCGATTCACAAGCGCTTTCACGATCAGCACGTGCTCAAAGGCGTCAGTCTGAGTGTCGAACGCGGTCAGGTCGTGTGTCTGATCGGTCCGTCCGGATCAGGCAAATCGACGCTGCTTCGATGCATCAACGGACTGGAGCGGCACGACGCCGGCACGATCACGGTGGAAGGCCAGGCCGTCGACGCAGCTTCGAAACAGATCCACGACCTGCGCTCGCAGGTCGGCATGGTGTTCCAGCGCTTCAATCTGTTTCCGCATCGTACCGCGTTGGAAAATGTGTTCGAAGGTCCGGTATTCGTGAGAAAGGAAGTGCGTGCACAGGCACGCGAGCGGGCCCGCCATCTGCTCGAGAAGGTCGGCCTCGCGCATCGCATGGACGCGTACCCCGCCGAGATGTCGGGCGGACAGCAACAGCGCGTGGCCATTGCGCGCGCGCTGGCCATGGAACCAAAAGCGATCCTCTTCGACGAGCCGACTTCGGCACTTGATCCGGAACTGGTCGGCGAAGTACTGGGCGTGATGCGCCAACTCGCCGACGACGGCATGACCATGATCGTCGTCACGCATGAGATGGGCTTTGCGCGCGAGGTCGCCGATCGCGTGTGCTTTCTTCATGACGGCACGATCCACGAGGAAGGCTCCGCCGCCGATCTGTTCGAACGTCCGCGCAATCCTCGCACTCGCGAGTTTCTCGGCAGGATGCCCACGCTTACCGACGCCCCCCGGATTTGAAAACATCATGAGCCTGGTTGAAGTTGCAAAGCCATTGCCTCCCTCTTTGTGGGCGGCAACGGCGGAACCTGCGGTCGATACACCGCCGCTAGACGGCTCGGTCACAGCGGACGTGGCGATTGTCGGCGCCGGTTACACGGGTTTGTCGACGGCCTTGCATCTCGCGGAACAAGGCATACGCGTCTGTGTAATCGACGCCAACGAGCCCGGTTGGGGCGCGTCCGGCCGTAATGGCGGCCAGGTGATTCCCGGCCTGAAATACGATCCCGACGAACTCATCCGACGCTACGGCCCACGCGATGGCGAAGCACTCGTGCAAATGGCGGGCGGCGGCGCCGATTCGGTTTTCACGCTGATCGAGCGCCATGGCATTCAGTGCAACGCGACTCGCGCCGGCTGGATTCAGCCGACCCATTCGAGCAAGCTGCTCGGCACACTACGCAACCGGGCGCAGCAGTGGGCGTCGCGCGGCGCGCCGGTTGAACTGCTCGACCGTGCGCAGATATCGAAGCGGCTCGGCACGGACGCATTCGTCGGCGGTTGGGTCGACCTGCGCGCGGGCAGTGTGCATCCGTTGAGCTATGCGCGCGGCCTCGCGCGCGCGGCGCAAACGGCGGGCGCGGCGATACACAGCGGAACCCGTGCTGCGAGCGTCGAGCGTGGTCCGAAAGGATGGAGGATTCGCACGGCACAGGGTTCGCTCATCGATTCGAAGCAGGTGCTGCTGGCAACCAACGGTTATACGGATGGGCTTTGGCCGCAACTCGCTCAATCCGTGATCGCCGCAAATAGCTTTATCGTCGCAACGAGGCCGCTACCTGATGATGTCGGCGCAACGATTCTGCCCGGTGGCGAAGTGGCTTCCGATTCACGGCGACTGCTGCTCTATTTCCGCAAGGACGCACATGGACGTTTGCTGATGGGCGGACGCGGCCCCTTTCGCGAGCCTCGCAATGCCGCGGATTGGGCGCATCTCGAACGTGCCGCCCGGTTGATGTTTCCACAACTGAAGGACATCGAATACGAATACCGATGGGCGGGTCGTATCGCCATCACCCGCAACTTTTTGCCGCACGTGCATGTGCCGGCAGAAGGGATGACGATCGCGCTGGGTTACAACGGACGCGGCATTGCAATGGCGACGACGCTAGGAAAACATCTGGCCGCTTTGATCGGCGGGACGACACGTGGCTTGCCGCTTCCGCCGACCTCTATCGAACCTGTGCCGTTTCATGCGTTGCAGCGGTTTTATATCAGCGCGGGCGTGGCATGGTATGGACTGCTCGATGCGCTTTCTTGAAGCATAAGTTCGGGTGTATGCGGTGTGGCTGGCGCAGCTCCTATTGAATCGGTACGCATCCTTTTCAGCATGAATAAGAGTCGGCGGCACAGCGATTGCTGCGCTTTTGGTCGGGCAGGCGACGACCGTCTGTTTCTTTATTCAGTCCGATAAGGAGGGATGGATCATGAGCAAGGCAATCAGCACATTGATCGCGGCCATCGCCGCACTTACGCTGTCGGGTGGCGCTTATGCACAGACAGCGGGAGGTTCGAACGGCACCGGTTCAGCGGGTAGCACGGCAAGTCCCGCGAATCAGGTGAATCAGCCGAGCAGTGGAATGAGTGGTTATGGCACGCCTGGCGCTACGAATTCGGATAGCGGGATGGCGACCAGGGCGCCGAATTCGGGTTTGCCGAGTGGCTCGAATAGTAGCTCTACATCTGGGACCAGCGCTCCTAAAAGCAACAACACGTTGGCAAGGCCAAGTGTCGTTTCGCCTGCCGCTGGCCAATGAGAGATGTAAAGCTCAAGACCAACCGCGAATATGAGCGTAAGTAATTTCGACTTGCGCCCCACTTCCGCAGTAGCAGGAATGAGTCAATACGACCGGCCTCCACCGGCGCACGCTGCCGAGCATTGCAGATGTGAGGACGTCGCCACAGCACGCGCGGTGACGGATGCGTGAGTATCGACGAGGGTGTAACCGATTCACGCCTCGGTGGAGAAGGTCATCACGAGTCAGGGCTCGATCCGTAGCCGACGATTTTCGTCGAAGTCCGTCGCGGAGAAATTCGGGTCGGTCATTCGCCATTGGTCGCATGAAGGGCCGCTGCCCGGTCGGACAGCGCTCCCTCATCTCTTCCTGACATTTTCCTAACGGTCGCACCACTGCACGCTTAGTAAGCACGCCGTAATCTCAATCGTCCCAATCTTTTAAAAGTATGCGGTCTCTGGGCTGCCAAACAACCGCAACTGTAATGGGATAGTAAAAGGAATCCTTAACATTGGTGATTTTCTCTACCCATCCCTCATTGCGATTAACTATTCTCGCTATGTTCGGGATCTAACAGAACAACGCATACAGAGCAAATATGATCTAACCGCTGCGGAGCATCGTCTGCCATGAAGCAACTGTCAGTTATATAAATTACAGTCTGCTTTCGTTCGCAACCAATCAGCTGGCTGCGAACAATGCTGCAGAGTGCACATATAACTCGGAACATAAATCAGGAAACCGAATGGATATGGCGACCCAACATGCTCCTGATCTTGGCGGCAACGCATTCATCGGGTCCCCTAGCCGGTTTCCGGAATATCTCTCTTCGTTAGAACGCAACGGTTTTCTTTGCGTACCGGACTTTGCATCGGCTG
>NZ_JARESX010000090.1:0-25819 GCF_046026435.1 Paraburkholderia sp. RL17-381-BIF-C
GTAAGCATGAACTGTTGTTCCCGGGTGTTCGCGGACATTCGCAAACCTCACCAGCCCCTTTTAGGATAAGGGGCTTTAGTTCGCCAGTGTTCGTGACTGTTCGTTGATATTCTGGCGATGCGGGGGCATCATAGGGGGCACGCTTGACCATGCCCGATGCCAACAAGGAATCATGCCCCCACATCGACCAGATGCCCCTGACAATACACGGGCAGCCCAAGCCAGCGGCACCCCATCACCGCAGAGCTTTAACAAGCCGCGAGTTAGTGATGCCGCACTGCGCGCACTGAAGCCCGCCGATAAGCCGTACAAGTATTCGGTCGGCGAAGGGCTTTATTTGGAAGTGTCTCCACGCGGCTCGAAGCTTTGGCGCTGGAAATATCGCCTTGGCGGCAAGGAAAACCGCTACGCCATTGGCAGCTACCCGCAAACCTCCATGAAAGAGGCCCGGGAACAGGTTGACGCGGCCCGCAAGCTGGTCAAGCAAGGCCAACACCCGGCTCAACAGCGAAAGATTGAGCGCCTAAAGATCATCGATGGGCACGCCAGTACCTTCAAAGCCTTGGCCAACGAATGGTTGTCGCTCAAGGATTGGGAGGAAGTGACCAAGTCGCGCAGACTCGACATGCTGACGCGGGTCGTATTTCCCTCAATCGGCGACCTCCCGGTCCGGGCGACTACGCCGAGCATGATCCTCGACATTCTAAAAAAAGCGCACAGCAACAACGGCCCGTCTGTCATGGCCGAAGCCAAGCGGACGATGTTCGGGATTTTCGAGCTTGCTGCGGAAACCTCCCGAGTTGACGCCAACCCCGTGCATCAATGGCGGGAAGCGCTGCCCAAGAACAAGACCCAGCACAAACGGGCATTGGAGGTCACGGAAATCGGCCAACTACTGAAGGACGTGGACGGACATGGCGGCAACCTTCAGACGCAAAGCGCCTTCAGGCTAATGTGGTTTACGCTTGCCCGCCCTTCCGAAGTCATCGAAGCTGAATGGGCGGAGTTCGATCTTGATGCCGCCACGTGGCGCATTCCGGCAGAAAGGATGAAAAAGCGCCGCGAGCATGTGATTCCATTGCCGACGCAGGCCGTTGACCTCCTGAAGACGATGAAGGTGCTGACTGGCAAGCGGCAGCATGTGTTCCCGCACCGCGACGACAGGACCAAACCGATGGTTACTGCTGCATTTCGGCAGATGCTGCACGTCCTCGGATGGTCGGGAAAATTCAGCCCGCACGCAGCCAGAACTACCGGCAGCACACGACTCAACGAACTTGGTTTCTCATCGGACTGGATCGAACGTCAGCTTGCCCACGCCGAGCCCAATTCCGTTCGTCGCACGTACAACCACGCGGACTATATGAAGGACCGGGCGGGAATGATGCAGCAGTGGGCCGACCTTCTCGATCAGTACCAGTTCAGCGCAGAGAACGGCATACCTGGTAAGCACGAGAGCGGCGCTTGAAAAACTCGGGACACGTCAGCAATCGAACAAGCATTCGCCGTAGGCCAACAGTGGAAATCGTCGAGTCGCTTTGGGCACCCCATCCTAGGCTAGCCCCCTTTTTTGATGTAATGTGACATGCATCACGTCACATCGCAACCAGCACAGCCATGAGCATTGGAACTAGCGGCCGAATCGTCATTGAAGTTGAGCCTGACCTTAAAAGGCAGCTTTACTCCATCTTGGCGCGTGACGGCATGACTCTGAAGGACTGGTTCCTACGAGAGGCGCAAAGCTATTTGGAAAACCAAAATCAGCTCCAGCTTGAGTTATCAGCAAAAGAAGCGAGCATGGCGAAACCCGTTACTAGGTAACTAAAAAAAATGGTTGAAGTACAAGTAATTGATTTGTTCAGTGGTTGCGGCGGGATGTCATGCGGCTTCTCTCTGGCAACCACCCGAAATGTCTCCTATCGGCTACTGGGCGGCCTCGACATCGACCAGCATGCCAATGCGACGTATGCTCGAATGCTGAGCAGGCCGGCACTGAATATGAGTGCCCGAGACCTTTTGAAGCCCTCTGCTCTGAAAAATGCGCTTGCAGAGTGGAGCTACGACGCATCATTGCCGCTCGTCCTCATTGGATGCGCACCGTGCCAAGGTTTTAGCTCTCATCGCAAAAAGGATCCAAGGGTCGACGAGCGAAATGATTTGATCGAGGTTTTCGCAAAAGTCGCGGTCAAATTGCTTCCAGACGTTGTCATCATGGAAAACGTCCCAGAACTTTTGCACGCCAAACATTGGGCGCACTTCAGTGCGTTCAAGAAGACGCTCGAAAAAGCCGGATATACGGTTCGCGCAAAACTTCATAACGCTGCGGAATATGGAGTTCCACAAGAACGGTACCGGGCTTTGGTTATCGCGTCGCGAGATGGGTCGCGGACGCACATGCCAACGTCTATACACAGCGTAGAAAACTATCGAACGGTCAGGGACGCGATAGGCAGGCTCCCGCCATTGAGCGCTGGCCAATCCGACCTGGCTGACCCAATGCACCTAACCTCGAAACACCGCCCTGATACGATAGCGTTGCTTCGCGCAATCCCTCCAGATGGGGGCAGTCGGTCGGCCTTGCCGCCTGATATGGTGAGGGACTGTCACAAATCGGTCGATGGATTCCGCGATGTGTACGGGCGCCTTTGGTGGGACCGTCCTTCGGTTTCGATAACTGCTCGCTGTCGCACGCCCTCTTGCGGGAGATTTACCCATCCTGAACAGCACCGAGGTTTATCGGTCAGAGAAGCAGCACTACTCCAAAGTTTCCCTGCCGATTGGCATTTCGAGGGGCCGTTTGACGACAAGTACAAGCAAATAGGCAACGCAGTACCTCCTCTTTTTGCGAAAGCTGTTGCCGAAGCTATCGATCGAAATTGGGTCAACTCCGAAAGTCCAGCAGACCACGTCGTGCAGGGCGACGTAACTGCGCCCATAGGAAGATCTATATCTTCGTCAATCGCTGCATGGAAAAAGCGCGCTAGAAGCGAATCTAAGTTGACTGAGGCAACGCAATGAAAAAATATAAAGTGGCTGATCTCTTCTGCGGAGCTGGTGGTCTATCGCTAGGATTTCATAACGCAGGGTTCGATGTCGTATTTGCAACGGACAACGACGCCGAATCCTTGGAAACGTACTCGAGGAACCTTGGACACCATGCGCACGCAATGGATCTGAGCAAAGGCAGCCCGAAAGCAATTGCTTCACGAATCAAGAAGATGGTCGGCGATGTTGACATTCTCGTCGGGGGCCCGCCTTGCCAGGGGTTTTCTATTCAAAGGAGAGGTTCCGCAGACGACCCACGGAATCACCTTCTCCTCCGACACGTGCAAATCGGCCTCGCATTGAATGCGAAGGTGATTCTCATCGAAAACGTGCCAACAATACTCGGCGCTCGCGGAGAAATACAACTATCCGAAGCTCTGGACTCCTTGTCAGCAGCATCCTACAGCGTCACTGCAAAGATTTTGCACGCGGCAGATTATCGAGTGCCCCAGCTTCGCAGAAGAGCCTTCGTGGTTGCGTTCCGCAAAGACTACGAACCATCCTTTGCCTTTCGCTCCGCCGATCTTGATAGTGAAAGCTATGTGACCGTTCGGCAGGCGCTCACTGGTTTGCCTACTCCGCCCGAGGACTTCTCCCCTCATCCGGAGATAGCCAATCATCAGATAAGGAAAATCTCGGCGGTCAACATTGAACGACTTTCCCACGTCCCCGAGGGCGGAGGGAGGCTTGACATTCCCGAGGAGCTGCGGCTGCCCTGCCATCGAAAAGATAACGGCCACCGACATCTCGATGTCTACGGTCGGATGTCTTGGGAGAAACCGGCTCCCACAATCACCGCGATGTTCGATAACTTCACTCGTGGTCGATTCGGCCATCCGACTGAGAATCGGAATATTACGAACAGGGAGGGTGCGCGACTTCAAACGTTTCCAGACTCATACGTTTTCTACGGAAATCAAAAGTCAGTCGCAAGGCAGATAGGCAATGCAGTCCCTCCCAAACTTTCCGAGGCTGTCGCGCGGTCAATCTTAGACCATCTCACTAATGGAATCCGTGGCCGAAAGAATGTCTCGAAGCATGTTGAACTCGGAGTCAAATGCGTCGAGGGTCAAATAGCAAGCGAAGAGCTTTCGTCCGTCGCCTAACGTCCCGACAAGGTGCATTTCGGTTTCGGATCGTTGAGCGACATATGCCAGGAGTCCAACCTGGCATTTCAAACGCGAAAGATACGCCGTCATTTGATATACATCGGCGGCGGACGGACTAGTTGCTATCGAATATTTTGCGTCTACGATAGCGTGCTGGAAAGAACCTCGATAGCTAACGATATCGGGGTCGATTTCAGGTCCACCGTCTTCGAATAGCGTGATGGCGGCTCGCCGGAGCGGATGTAGCAGCACACGGTCGTCCACACTGCCACTATGCTGCATAAGCAGCATTTGAATCGCGTTCTCCCAGAGCTTTTCTAGATCCACGAACTCCGCAATGCCCGAGCCAACGCGTTGAGAATGACGGTAATAGCGGTCGCCGTCTAGAATTTGCAAGCAAAATCGGAGCAACGCGTCAAGACTTGGACGCCCTTCCAACTCAGCCATCATCTTGAATGCGCTCCTTGCCTCATCTTCTGAAACGGGCACCGAGATGTCCGCGATGAGGCTAATCAAACGCACTACTCTGGAACGAACCTCGGGAGGTGCATTCTCTAAGAGAACCAAGCGCCTTCTAACCGTGTCAAGCGCAGGCGCGAAGCAATTGAAATGATCTCTGACTTGAATGTTTGCAACAAGTTGGTGATTGATACCCCGCGCCGCCAATCGGGTCAACGTCTCACGAAACAAGACCCGCCCGCGCGGCGCCGATGAAATGTCGGTCTTGCGGGCATACGACCACGGCAACCCTTCACTATGCAAATTCGTGAGCAGAAGCTCGAACGACTTCCATAGGCTAACACTATCCGAGAAAACCCCAACTTTGCTCGGATCATCGACGTCGATGCTCTTTCGCCAATGGTTGAGACGTTGCAAAAGCCCCGCCGACAGCACCGGAGCCTTGGGAAGAACTTCAAGCAATAGACGCGGCGAATCAAAAACTCCAACAAGGGTCTTTGGTTCCAAGAGTACGTAGGCATCGGACCGAGTGACTTTTAGCACACCGAGCCGTGCGAGTGCCGTCGCATCGTCAGCGCAGCCCGCACTCATCCAATCCGCAGGGGAAACTACCTGCGGTTCTCCACGCTCTCTCAGACTAATGCGGAGCTTCGTTTGCATGGGAAGTCCTTGACCGCCTCACTATAAATTTCATCCACTTCGCCAAAGGCATTTTCGAGCAATCTTAAGCACGTTCCCTCCCATACCTCCGAGACGCTTCCATCATCAACCACTTGGGCAAAAACGCCGTGACCGAAGGGCAACTGTGTGAACCATCGTGAGTACCAATCCGAAAGAACTGAGAGTGTCGCCGGCGAGACTTTATCCTCCAGCATGGATTTCAATGCCAAATCGGATGGTGGTACATCCACGTAGTGCAACCGACGTCGAACCGCTGCATCCAGTTGCGTAGCAGATCGATCACGAGGATTCATTGTTGCAATGATTACCAGATTGGCTGGAATAGACGTTTCCTCCTGCGATATCGCATACCTGAAACGTCTCCCACGGTGCTCGATATAAGTAAGCAACTCTCCGAGCACCGCGTGTGTGTTAGCGCGTGTAAATTCCTCAACTACCAGCACATATCGGCGATTTTGAGGATCGGACGCAGCCCGCCTGCAGATCATCCGCAAAGTCTTGTCAACAAGCCTGAATCCAGACCCATCGGGTCTCGGCACAAAACCTTCGACAAAATCCTCGTAACCTGTACTTTCGTGAAACTGAACTTCGGCTACCCTGTAGGGATCTCCATCCGTTATTTCCTCAGCAATTAGCCTGGCTAATCTGGACTTCCCCGTCCCTGGAAGTCCAGAAAGACAGACAATCTTCGAACCACCGAACTTGTTCGTTGCGTCAACAGCTCGACCGAGGAGAGCAATATCTGCCGGGTCACTTAGTGGCTTTGTCTTTTTCGAAATTGGCGCCGATAGCCAACGTACGAAACTTGCTCTATCCAAGCGCGCATCGCTCGGGATAACGACAGGCTCCTGCAAAGCTTCATCAACTAGAGCAATTCGATCGGCGCGTAGTGTCCAAAGTCCGGTCTCTTCGCTATCTTCCGCGAGGAGCCCCCCGAAACTCGCCCGGCTAAGCCATGGAGTAACACGTCTTCGGGTCTGATTGCCGTCGTCAACCGCCACCGCGGTGCCTAGCCAGGGCGTCGGATCCTTAAAGTATTCTGCGCCCCCTGCTGTTCTGGCGTCGCGAATACGATCTATAACGCCGTCGACTTCCCCTTGGTAATAAACCAGCATCAAGCCACGATTGAGTTCCTGCCAATGTAAGCAATTATCCAGTTTGCGCGCAGCTTGCCAAATCGCTCGAAACGGCAGGAGGTCGCTATCAGCGGGATACGCCCCGTCGTTGCCCTCAAGCGGGTTTAACAACGGATATCGCCCCAAGACGGTAATCGCCCATTGCGACAAATGCTCGTTTGCGCCCGCGATTCTATTGGCCAAATCATCGAAAAGATCGCGAACCGCCCGTCCGAACGGGGAGACCTGCAGAATCGCATCTTTATTCACTGTCAAAAGACCTGCCCGCTCGAAAAGCGGCTTCCAAGTCCTCAAGCGAGACGCCTTAACTTCATCCGTTGGTGCACGCCCCCTGACCGGCCGACCATGAAAGCGCGATATCGAGGTGGCGAGCTTCTTTCGAATGGCTTCGTAGTCGTCGACAGACTCTTTAAAGAACTCACCATCACTCTGCAAAAAAGCCCATAGATAGGGATGCATCGTGCTGTCTGGAAGCAAGAATTCCTGTTCCGGAATGATTTCGTGATTGGCAGTGCTCCAAGGCATTATATTTTTCTCAGCTGGAAAATTAACAGTTATGTTGCATCATGAAAGTCCGCTCCGCCTAGGACGTGATTTCGTGCCACTCTAACAGGCACAATGCCTTGTGGCGCGCGGGCCATGGTATCAGGCCGGGTTCGGCGCAGGCGGTAAGCTCGCATTGTTCTAGCCTCGGGCTCTCCATTGCCATTCAGATCCCAGACTTGGCCTTTGTTGAAAGCGCCCGTCGTCTCATCAGTCAATGGTGAACACACACGAACTCCACTATATCCCTGCACAATCAACTTGCAGAGAGATGTGACATGGAGCAGCAAGAAGCAAGGCACACAGCTAACGGCGTATTTTCAGTCAACGATTTTTGCGTATGGGCCGGCATCGGCCGTACGGCAGTTTATGCAGAGATGAAGGCTGGCCGGTTGTCAGCCAGAAAATTCGGGCGGCGCACAATCATTCCACAGCTCGAAGCCGAACGTTGGCTGGAGTCACTTCCCATGCAGCGCAACTCATAACCGCCGCCGCACTCGCCGTACCTGCAAGACGTAGCGGCAGCTCCGCTACATCTTGCGCAGTCGGCTTTCGGTTGGCCGGGTCGTCGTCCCTGGCTCAACCGGAACCCAGACCGGGCAAAGCCAAGTTAATCCACCGAACGCGGCCGCAAGCATCAACAACCCCGCAGCCCCAGCATCTCGGGCACCTAAGTCCACGCCCGCATACCAACCATCCGCCAATACGAAACCGAACACTGCCACGGTCCAGAGTATGCGATTGACTCGCAGCGGCAATCGAGAGATTCGCTGACCGGTAGCTACCTTCCGATAAAGGAATAGCCAAACAGACGCACTAAGCGCACCTGAGACCCAGAACGCTTGGTCGCCTCCTCGTGTAAGGTAATCGGCACCACCATACCAACCCACAAACATCATCGCCGCAAACGCGATCAAAGAGACTATCCAGTTTTTCATGTTTCGCACCCTTACGATCCGCGTCCCAAAACCACAGAATGGCCACCCGATGAGGCTACTCTAGCTCACAAAGCCCAAGTGTGTCGCAATCGCACGCACCATCAAGATGCGACAAAAAATCGGTGGATTTCACTGTATGCAGCATATGACTTGCGGCTACATAACTGTACTCACTTTGTGTTGACTGAGGCCGCGCTGACGCGATCACCGTACGCCGAACACGCCCCTCTTCGCCGCTGCCTCCGGCGGCAATCGCAGGACGACCACCCTCTGCCCCGAAACTCCTCTGCATACGACGCGGCAATTCCATCCTAGCGGGCGAGAAGCCTTGCAGCTAGAGGACCGCAACTTCGCCAGTCCTCAGGTGAACGGCGTCGGCCTAGACATTCTTGGCGACACGGCCAGCGTAGGGGTCTGCCTGGCTCAGAATATCGTTTCCTAGGCAGCCGCCCTCTCCTCGCCAGCGGTCAAGCCATTGATCTATATAAAGAAAATTTCAATCAAACGCCTTCGATCTGTACTTCGGCCAGTTTATTGACGACCTACGTCTGAAAGGGCGGCCACCATGTGCATCTGGATGCAGACGCCGCACAGCCCTAGCGGACGCGCTCGGTGAAGCGCGTTTTCCCGAGCGCACGCAGCTTCAGGATGAGCCGGTTGTAGAAGTAGACGGCCGACGACAGTGCCCTCTCAAGATCGGGATAGCGCGTCACGTCACGCCGGTTGAAAGTAAGCGTCAAACCGAGGCCATCTTGACGATCAGAACGTGACCTCGGAGAGCCGCTGATTTGCGAGCACGATATCAAAGGCGCGCGTTTCCGCACAGCCGGTTGCCTCGTCGTCCGGCGAACGCTCGTCTCAGGCGTCTATCACTTTGAACGCATCCCACAGTGCGTCTGCAACGGCAGGCGCGCGAACCATGATTCCAATCTGCCGTTTGTCGCGTGTCGTCGAAAGAAAGTTGTAGCTCGATACGACAGCTACGTCGTCATAGACCAAGACCCGAGCATGCGTCCCTTCTCCAAGACGGAGCGCGCCGTTGACACCTTGGATCAATTCTTCGAACCGACTTTGATCTTCCTGAGTCCAGCTATCTGCCTTGGGATTCCTGCCCGTGACCAGAGCAAACTCGAATTTAGGCACCGGGTTCCTCTTGGCCAGCCAATCCAGTTTTCCACCGCCACTGCCGGGAATCCCCGTGGCGCTACGATTCAACTTGTGACTAGTCACGAGGAGTCGCTCGGCCGCGTTCACAAGTCCTTCTCGAAGGATTTCGGCATGACTTTCGTCGTAGAGCACGCGGACGGTCAAGACTGCGACGTCAGCGCCCGTCGGGGGCGGTGGGGGCGTCTGTGCAAGGGTAAGCCCGATGTTGCGCCATCGAAGGGCTATACCGTCCAACAGTTGGCCGCGAGCGTCGAGCCACCCAGATAACGTCGTACAGATGTTGCCGATCAGCCTAGGGTCGTTCAGTCGAATGCCGACCTCTGACCCAGTGCGTTCGGCCGCCTGTCCATCCAGACCATAAAGCCAGTTGTAGCTCCCGACGATGGCTTGGTAGGTGCCGCCCGGACTATCCCAGACCAAGATCTTGGCGTCCGAATTGAGTGGCTCCTCATTGACGGCCAAGTTGTCGCCCTTGCCGTTGGACAACGACTTGCGTACCTCCTGCAACCACTTCTTAGCTGCTTTCGCATGGGGCTCCCCAGTCCCATCCAGAGAAGGAAGTCCCCAAAGCACATCTACGCGCACGCCGCGGTCAATCGCTGCTTTGATGGGCTCCTTCAGTTTGGTCAGGACTGTTTCCGAGACATGCGCTGACAGAATGAGCAAGCGGCTGTAGGCCTGTTCGATGGCTTGAGCTAATGCGTTTTCATGATCTGAGGCCGTAAGCAGTAGCTCACATGCGTCAGCGCCGACCTCGGTCCAAAGTGGGTCATCTTGTTCGCTCTCTCGGTCGAGGTCGGGCAATGCATAGCTGATGCCCGTGCGCACTTCGGCCTCGGCCTGAATTAGCTGCTTGAGGTGACTCCACTGACTCGGCAGACCCGAAATAGAGCTTTTGTCGACTGTCACTTTGAAGCTGATGCCGTCGCGTACGGGGACAACGGATTCTACTGAATGAAGATGCTCACGGTCCTTCTTAAGCTTCTGAATGAGAAATTGCTCGATCTCCCCATGCGGAATGCTGCCTTGAACATCCGCAGATCGCATGTCGGCCTTCTCGCGGTCGTAACGGATTATCTGGCCAGGGGCTATACGCCCCGTTAGATCCTCACGCAGGAAAGTCATTTCGTCGGCGTCGTCCACTCGCTCTCCGAAGGATGTCATACCATCGGCCAAGCTTCGCTCTCCAAATTCAGTGAGCCGGAACCCGCTCCCGCTAGTGTCAAGCGCAAGCAAAGCCATATCCATCAGGTCCACCAAGCATTCGACTAACAACCTTTCTGGAAGTTGAAAAATCGGCTTTAATCTATCGACGGAACTCGCACCTGCGGTGATTGCCTGCATCACCATGCGGTCCAGTTCCGTAATGGGGCGCCGGATCCCCGCGCGGTATTTGACCCGGATCTCCGTAACGGGAACTCGTATTTCAATGCGCGTCATTGCAGTGTCTCCACGGAGATTTTCGATGCTCGACCATCCTTGAACATGGCATCGAGTTCTTCGAGCGTCTTCTTAAAGGGCCCGAAGTCGGGGTCGTTATAGTTGCCCTGTGCATCGGTTGCGGAGGAAACCGCAGCCACACAGGCAGAAATGTATTCCCAGCATCCCACGATAACCAGAAGGCGCCTGGACCTCGAAAGCATCACGTTCAAGCGATCCGGTTGGGTAATGAATTTGATGTCCGTCGCCGCCGGCAAACCTTGGGCCTGAAGCTTGTTCCGAACGAGGCTAACCACAATGATGTCCGCCTCGTTGCCCTGGAAAGAATCGACCGAGTACGCCTTATACTTGCCTGGATCAAGTTCCTGTGCGCTGCCGAACTGGCAACCCGCCGGCGCCATGATGTCGCTGCGATTGATTTCAAGCTTCTGCATGTTGTAGGGAGTGAGAATCGCAATGGTGTAAGGCGTTGGAGCAGAAGCATCCGCCACCTTCGTCATTTGCAAAAGGCGAGAAATCGCTCGCCGCTCGCTGGTGTTAGCGTAGCCTTTTTTTCTGGCCTCCTTGTTCTCTTCAACCCAGGGAATATCGAGCCAGACAAGCGATTTTTCGGCCAGCCAATCTGGTGCAACGAAGGGATTGCGATGCTCGGCGTTGGGGCGCCCCTCGGCATCGGCCGTCGCATTACCAACATCTCCTTTGTAAAAGACGGTGGAATTCAGGTCGCCGACGACTGGAGGCATGCGGTATTGGCTTGTCAGCAGACCCGCCGAGGCACCAATGGATTCAACTTGGGTGACATCATTAAGCTTGCGGCGATCCTCAAAGACCTTCGCGAAACTGGCGAGCCAGCCGCGCGCAAAATTCGCAAAAGAGTTCACCCAGTTCGGATCAGCATCAAATTTTGCCTTTAGCCATTCGATATCGATGAGGCGAGCATTGCCAGGCCGGTTTCCCAACTGCTCGAGGGTGTCGATCACGCCGTCGCCAATTGCGTCGCTTCCCGCCAGTCGATTGAAGCAATCGGAAAACTCCTCGTACAGGAACGGCCGCAGTTGCTTGTGATCGCCGAGCAGTAGCCAGCGATGGCCCGCCTGGAGCGGCAAGGCAAGATCGAAGCCGTGGGTTTTTCCCGCCTCCTCGATGATGGACCAATCAAACGAGTGGGCCCCCTTCGCTAGCTCCTCGAGGTCGCCGGAACTGGTCGTGCAATACGTGATACTTGCCCCACGTTGAACCAGTTCCAACAGAGAATATCGAAATGCCTGAAGGTTTTCGGGCCACTCATCGCCTTCACTGCATGATGCCTCGAGCAACCGGAGCCACTTGTCACGGTACTCTTCGTAAGGGTCACTGACCGTCTGCTGCGTCCGATTGCGGATCGCACTGATGGCCGTACGCATCAACTTATCAACAAGTTCCCGCGCGTGGTTATTTCCGTCGCGCCGATTCAATCGGATCGCTAGCGGGTGCTCTTCTTCCGGCGCATCCTTGTACGCCTGTCGTATAACCTTATTGAGCAGTACGTCCACTGCGGCATGATCCTTGGCCGTGACGAGAATTTGGGCCATTGGGTCGTCCTCGAGTATTTGCCGCAATAGATGCGCGACCAGGGTGCTCTTGCCAGTCCCCGGTGGACCTTGCAACGCGTACATCGGACGCATCCGGAGCGTGTCTCTGACGATGGCGAGCTTGTTCCCGTCAATGATTTCCCCTTCCTCGATCCGCGGCCAGGGCAGTTCGCTTGCTCCAGCGTCGATCGGAGTGAAGCCAGGCGATGCAAGCGTGCGCAGCAGGTATGCATGGGAAGCGAGGCGGTCAATGGATTCTTTGCGCCGCTCAATCAGCCTGATCTGGCCATAGTGGCCACGCGTGCGCAAGTACCCTTCCGAGGAGGGCGGTGCTATCGCGGGCGAGTTCTGCCTGAATAACGTGACAAGTTCCTGGTCCTGATCGATGTCGGCAATGGTCCATTGCTCCTTGTCCACTTCGAAACGCTCACCGAGCAGGCTAGCGCCGGCTCGTGAAACGAACAATGAATCTGAGTCGGTCAACAATACTTTTTCGCAGTCCGGTTTCGCCGAATCCCACTCCTGCTGAAGGAAGTCGGTCATCTTTCTGTCCGCCTTGAAGTACTGCCTCGACGGGCGATCTTCGTCAACCGGTGCGATGATGATCGTGGTGCTGCCGCCTTGGTCCTCCTGGCTGACGATCTTGTATTTGAACAATTCCGCATCGCGAAGCAGGATCTCGAACTGATTTGACGCATGGAGAAATTGCCGCAGATTTTCCGAATCCTGCTCTAGGCCGTGGTTTGCATCACCCTTCGGGGAAAACGCGTTCCACATGGCATAGCCCGAACCTGGTTCGACTCTTCGGCCTACCTCTCGCCGATCGAATTCGACCTCGATATGGACATTCTCAAAGCCCTGAGCAGGCGTCGACTCGAACAAACGCGTCGTAGTATTCAGATACGATTTCGCCGCCTTCCAGGATGGCTCGGTGCTGTCGCCGTAGTTCATCCATCTTTCGCCCATGACAAACAGATCACAGCACTTCAGTTCGAACCTGCGCCCATCGATGCTCCAGCTCAGAGCGGCGTTGCGCAATTGATCGGCGAGAAAATCCTTGAGGCGCACTTTGTGGCTGGCCGAAACGGGATCGAACGCCTCGAAAGGGTCATCGGGATTGACCGTAAAACCAGCCCTCTGAGCCGCGTCAACCACCTGCGGGTTCTTGTGATCGAGATAGAGCAATACGCGACGACCGTCATTCTTCGCCTTGTGACCAAAGTCCAAGGCTTCGATGATCCTCTCAATGCTCTCCAGAATGCCCGCCGCGCGTTGCAAGCGATCGATCCGATCAGGTGCCGTGATGGCCTTGACGAAGTCTCTTTCCAACGGCTCCAGGTTGCAGGGGTTCTCCCGTGAAATGGCTGCGGACAGTGCAGTTGCGAGCGCATCGGGGGGTTGATTGCTGAGGTGCTCAACTTTATGGAAGCACCTAGCGACCGTGGTACCGAAGCCGTACCAGTCGGAAGCAAAGGAATACCCCACCTGTTTCAGCTCCGGAGGAGTGGCCCACGGGCTACGCTCAGAGGTATTGGCGACGTGCCCTATACGTGCGCTCCAATCGAAACCGCTCAGGCGCAGTGACTCGGGGCCTTCGCCCCGACGCCCCCAGATAGCTTCCGGGGTAACATTGCGGTGTATCAGGTCCTGGTTATGGAGCGATTGCAGCCCTTTGGCCACTTGCATGAGGGCGTGCCACAGCTCCCTTCGAATGTAACGCTCGCGCAAAGCCTTGAAGGACAGCCAATCCACCCGCTCACGATCTTTAAGGATCTGCGCGAAGGTGATGTGCTGCCATCCTTCGTAGACGAGGACCATCGCGCGCTTGGTAGAGTCGATTCCGGCATCCTTCATGACAACAAGTTGTCCGCTCGCGCCAGCGCTGCTGCTCAGGCGATACATCACCCGCAGGTCGTTGTCCCACATGCGGCGAACCTCGGACGGCGGCTTGTCGCCAACGTAGGGCGTAATTTTGAGCGTGTGGAACTCGCCCTCGCGATCCATAGCCTCCCAGAGCTCGGCCGACTGAACTCCCGGCATGTCGATCCGCCGTGTCAGTGAATATCGCGCGTTGAGCACGGTATCGTTCTCATTCATTTTAAGATTTCCCTGTTATCGGAATACCCGGCACGGACTGCGCTCGCCGGGCGGATTCACATTTGCGTCACTTTTTCTCGACTTCCGAAATCACAATGGCGAGAACAGCGGCGGCGATCTTCAGCCATAGCATGGTACGCACCTCAATCGAACAAGCTGCGGATGAGCGCGATGCCGCCGGCGACCAATGCTACCGGCACAATAGCTGGGGCGGCGACGGTGGCCGCGGTCGCCAGACCAACAGCCTCCAAGCCGATGGCCATGCCGCTGGCCGTAAGGTAGCCAAGGCCGGCGCCGGAGCCCGCGGCGATGGCTGAGCGTCGCGCCGAGACTTCATCGGTTCCGGTAATGGTACGCGAGAGCTTTTCGCCGGCCAGGCCAGCTGGAAGGGCTTTGTCAATCATGGTTGATCCTCTCATCACAGTCGCCGGCGCAGGATTGCGACCGGTGAATCGCACTATAGGAGTCAGCGCATTGCTGTTAGCGGAGAACTACCGGAGCCCCGTCACTCGGTAGGCGAAGCTGGTGACATCCGTCGAAGCCCCTCGATCAAGCTAGGCGTGTTCCCTTTGGTGCTCCACAGTCGGCGCAGACCAAGAGCCCTCACCTCCGCGCCAAGTTGTTCGCGCAGCGTTCTTTCCCAATCGCCCTGAGGGTCGTCGCCTTTCTCGAGTTCCCGTATGATTGCGACGGCATTCCCGTTGACGTCCCTTTCATAGATGTCTCCTCGCAGGCAGCCCCAAGGCGTGGTGATGTCAAGTCTTGCCAGGCGGAACCTTCCTCCGGCCTTTTTGCTGCCAACGATCCGATAGCGGAAGATGTCCGAAGGAAAGAATAAGGTGTCGGGCGAGATACTCAGTGACAGATAACAGTCTTCGCGAATCTCCACTAGGCCAGGTAGAATAGGTTGGATCTTCGCGTGAAGGCTGCGAGCAAGCCGGATAACGCTACGACCTTCTATCCACCGATTTCCGAGCAAGCGGACGTCAATGTCCGGATCCATCTGAATTTGATAGCCGCGTGCGTGCCAGCCCAGTAGCATGAGCAGTTGCCACTCATTTGCTTCCAACGCCATGGCAGGACGTGTGGCCTTTTCCTTCCCTGGCTTACCGAGCTGGAATGCAGCCATAGAAGTCGGCGGCAAATCCAGCATCATGGATTCGCCTATAAACGTCAGTCGACTTGCGCTCGAGTCTGGCACTTCTAACAAGCGCTTTGCAAAATCGTTTCCCCAAGCCTGATGCAAGACATCCACATAAGCGGAGGCACCGTCCGTCCGCTGCGGGGCGGCGATTTCGGCTAGAGTAAACCATTCAAGTATATTTTGACTTTTAGAAATCTTGGCGAGTAAATGGGTTTCGCCCGCATAAGTGAGTTTGACCTGGTATAGATGGAACTTGTAACTGCTGTAGGCGTGCCGGTTACTTGCACCATTGACCGCCCGGAAAGGCGGGAGAGGATGGCCGCACGCCTCATAGGTGTAATGCACACCCGGGACTAAACCGGTTTCCTCCTTAAGTTCACGCTCTAAAGTCGCTTTGATATATTTCGCAACGATTCTAGAATCAGGACTGAAGATCTCTTTTAGAATGTCTGGCTGTGATTGAATAGTGGCTGGCAGATCATCCAGATTGAAGCGCCCCCCAGGGAGTCCATAGGATTTTTCACCCGGGCGCACCTTATCTTCCCGACGGTGCATAAGGAACCTGTCGTCGATACGAATCCACGCCCAAGCAACATGCACGACGCGGATCGGCTCGGCCTGCGGATTGAGCTGCACCCGGCCTGTCTCGATTCTGTGAAGGAGTGTACGTTGTTCTTCCTTGTCTCCCCGAGGTGCATCTGGCCCCCAGTAGCCCACCGGCAACAACGATTGGCCAGGCGTAGCCAATGTTGTAAGCAATGAGCGCCCGAGCAAAGCGGCGGGGAAAGATACGAAAGCCCATTTGCCGTTAAGCAAGTCTATCGGGTCGAGAAGAGACAGAGCCTCGAATTGACGTCGTAGCGTATAAATTATTGCCTTCGACGTATCTTCTGGGATACCTTGCCCTGATAGGGTCGCCACTAGCTCACCTTCGGACAGAACTTCGCGCCGCCCACCTTCTTCCGCATGCTGCGGCAACATCGAAAGCGAAATCTTAAGTGCCACGTCAGCTGTGTTCGAGCTTTCGTCGCACTCTCGCGAGACATGGTTTTTTAACCGAGACGCCATCAGCTTAAAGATCCTATCGGAAAGGGTTTCAATTTATCAGACGAACACCTAACCGGCTACGGAACGCCTAGGCGGTTGAAATTGAGATGTGCAACATGCTGATCGCGGTAGGCCTTCATCTGCTGCCAGTAGGCGCGCCACGCCTCTTGCTCCATCCCGAGATGCGCAAAGAGGCCAGTTCGGAACTCCGCTTCATCCTCAAAGATGCTCTTCCAATGCACCTTCTGGTGTTCATCATCATCGGAGCCGAACAGCTTGCACCACTCAAGCACGGCCATGTCCAGCAGATTACCGTGCAGCACGCTGCCAGAAATTCAGCGCAGGATCGGGTTCGGCTGCGGCGAGCGCGCGTTTCAGCGCCACGCATCGGGTCAGGTTGACCACGACCTGAAGTGCGCCCGACAGCTGCTCTTGGGTTGCCATGGATGCCTCCGCGAACGCTAAATGTGCTCTAGTGTGGTATTTCCCGTTCCAGCCTAGCCCGTCGGCGTTCGGCATGGTCCGTTGGATTCAGGCCAAGAGAAGAGGCTGATCAATATCCGTACACCTCCTGCCGACGCTTGAAAGCCTTTTGGCTACCTTCGAGAATCGTGCAGACGATGTCCTTGGTCTGGCTGGTATCAATCGACCCACGATCCCTGATCACTGACACTTCGCTAGCGCCGCGCAACGGGATGATCAGCTCAGCGTCGCCCAGCACGGCAATGTTGGGATTGTGGGTGACGATTATGACCTGCCGCTGCTCTTTGATGCTGCGGAGCGACCGCACGACCGTCTTGTAAATGAACTCGCCGTCGAGGTTGTCCTCCGGTTGATCGATGATCAGCGGCACACGGCTTTTCGAGAACAGCAGCACCGACAGAAGGATGGCCTGCTGTTGGCCGAGCGAGAGCTTGGCGAAGTCGCGGACCTGATGAGACTTGGTGCCATCGGGTTTGTCGATGGTCCGCGTCACCTTGATCTCGGGCCTGTCTTCAAGCGCGATACGCTCTAGAGCGCACCGCGCCTCCCACTCCCCGAGCTTACCGATTATGTCTGCCGCATCAGCCTTGGAAAATACGCGGTTGCCGTCTGCGTCGCTCAACTGTTCGAGCGCCGAGGCATCCTTTGCAACCACTGCGGCCAGGAGCCGAGCCGGCGCAAGCGTGGCTGCAATGAGCGCAGCACGCGGAACCTGTGAGGTTCGCCAGTTCATGGTGATCTTGATCAACTCTTCCATGTCTGGGGAAAGCAGGCCTTCAAAGAACTGGATCTTCACCTTGTAGTCAACTACGGCGGCAGCGAGATTGCTGTTCATCGTCGTCGCAAACGCCTGACGGGCGTTGAATATCTTCGCGCGTAGATCAACACGCTCCTGAAGCAGGCGCCTGCGCTCCTTGAAGGCCTCCTGCTGTTTCGGCTGACTCTTCTTTAACTCGGTCAGTCGCACTTGCAGGTCGGCGGCATCCTTCGTAACCTTGCGGATGAACGCCATATCCAGCTTGATGTTCTGCTTCTCCAGATCCCGTCGAATCTCCTCGATCTTTTCCTGTGTCTCCTTCTCGCGCGCGATCCAGACCTGAAGCTGCGCCGCAATCTTGTCATTCGCTCCGACGACCTTCTGCTTGAGCTGACCGGAGAGCGTTTCGATCTCAGTCGCGAGCCCGTCGACGAGCGCTTTGACAACCTCAAATTCCGCCTTGCCAACGGCGAGACCGTTGCCATCAATGTCGGCCGTCAACTTGCGCAGCTCGCCGCCAGTCAAGCTGTTGGTGAGTGAGGTGAGAAGCTCATCCAGGTTGCGCGTCAGGCCGTCGCGAAATCGACGCTCTCTGGCCAACTTCTCCTCGAGTTCGACGACCTGGCTGGCGTTCTGCTTCTTCAGGGCTGCGACCTGGGTATCGGCAATGCCCTTCGCCTTCTCCGTAGGCGCGATCTGGTTGATGTTGAGCTGTAGTGTCTCGATCACTCCCTGGTTGGCGAGGATCGCATCGCGCAGCGCTTCATCTTGCTCGCGCAATTCGCCGAAGTCGATGAAGCCATCCAAGAACCGCAGAAGGATCGACGGGTCATCATCGCAATGCTGAATTGTGTCAGCCGTTTCCCCTTGCCCGTAGCTTTCAATGGCGACAGCCGTGGGGCCTTCGGGATCGCCGTTCACGACTTCGCAGAGCTTGCTGCGGGTCAGTGTATGGCGCTCCCCCACCTCGTCTTCATAGATCAGAGAGATGGCATCTGGCCAGACTTCGGAATCGATGATGGTGCTTTCCGCGGCGTTGCCGGATGCGGCGCGAACGGACTCCAGGAGCGTTGACTTCCCGGCGCCGCGCCCGCCGATGATGCAGGTCAGGTTCGGACTGAAGTGGACGATCTGGTCCTTTAGGAAGCCCCCCTCCAGCTTCATTCCTATGAACTTCGGTATGGACGCAGGGATAAGGTCTTCTAGGCGTACACGCGCGGCCGCATCCATGAGTGCGATCCGTAGCGATGCGAACGTCAGGGCCTCCATCTTGAGGCGGGTCAGCTTTCTGTTACCGCTGGCGTTACGACCCAGGGCGTTGAGGGTATGAGCGTCAGAGGACATCACTTTTGCGAGATCAACGCCGTCTTCGAGACCGAGAGCCTTGCATCGGGCTACAACGCAGTTCCGCCGATTTGCGTCCGCGTCGTCGTGAGAAAACCATGCGCTGTTCGAGGCATTGGCGATCTCCAAGCCCAAGAGGTTTGGGCAGTTGAAAACCTCCTGTTTGAATGCGTCGAATTTTGGATGTGCCTTCTCAAGGCCAGTGTCCAGTTCGATGTGCGCGCAAATACCAAAGCCGTCGAACTCTTCGGCGAAGCGGAGGCACTGAGGAATGGTGTTGTGGCAAGCCTTGCGGTCGTCCGAGATTGTCAGCTTTCCGAAGAAGCGCTGAAGCTGGTCGCCCGTCTCAAAGTAAACGAGCAGATGCCCTTGGGATGTTGACAATTCCACGCCGGGGATGACGAGCAACCGCTTGCCGTCAGCGTATTTCACCGCCTGACGGACGTTGGCGATTTGGTTGTGATCGGTAATCGCGATGAGATCGAGTCCCTCCGCTATCGCCGTATCGACGATGCCCTCGGGAGTCATCGTCGCGTCCTTCACATCGTGCGAGCCGCCCTCGCCGAATGAGTGAACGTGCAGATCTGCGCGACGGAACTGCGCCCCGTTGGATTCGTTCTGAATTTCTTGTAGCAGGGACACGTTGTCTTTCTCCTCTGGAAAGGACTTTCGATCATCGGCACACATCCGCTTTATGCCACTGTCGCTAATGTCTCTGGCTCATAGACTTGTACGCTACGAGCGGCATTACGAAAGGACAATGCCACGGATTAAATCACAGACTTTCGTTAGTAATACGTCGGCGCTCATCAGATTGACTCCTCAACCCAGATTGGTGGATGGCAAGCAACGCACTCGTTGCCTGCAACCTCGGCAGTTCGGGCAGATGTCTGTCGCGGCGTTTGGGCAAGAAGGGCAAATATTCGCAAGCCTGAAAATTATGCACTTTGGATTGCAAATGCCTGTTTGATCGGACGGCAAACGCTTTATAAAAGCTCAGGACAGTTGCTTTCACCACGACCACCGCATCCGTCAACGCCCGTCCGTCTTCCGCCCTGCCCACACCATAGACCCTCCGCCCACTCTTGCGACGCATTGGCATTCGCTCAGCCGTCCGTGAGGACCGAGTGAATCCGGTCATCCGGAGAATGCGTTACGAGGGTCGCAATCGCGTCGACTTGCCGCCCCATGATCAGCCGAATCACAACCGCCCTTTCTGCGCCTCTGCACAGAACACCGAGTTGGATTGTTTGGGGCGATCCGGTTTCGATGCCCGCCGAGCGCGATCGGCAACCCGAAAAGAGGCAACCTTAACAGGGCAGCATTCACGGTCAATGAAAGTACGTCGCCAAAAGGCCGGGTTCCGATCCCTCTTGGAGCGGGGGATAGCCGACAAACGCCGCCTGTACGCCGGCAAAAATGCGTACTTAGGCAACGCCCATCGACCGCAACTTAGACAAGCCTTTGATTCATATGAGAAAAATTCAATCTGAGGGTCTGCCATCTGTACTTTGCCCGATTTATCCGGCTTCGAGCCTAGAGCCTAAAAAGTTCCTTCACTCTCCGACTGATCGCTTCCTGCTCGCTCCGGTAGTCAGCAACCCATTTATCCATCCGTTCCTGTTCCAGTTTCCGCTCCGCCCTCTCGCGACGACGCGCCGACTTCTGCTCCTTACGAACCTTCGCGTTCAAATGAGCGTTGTCCCGCTCCCACTGAGCGAGTTCATTGACCTGCCGCTCGACGTCGATCAATCTGCGCGCAACGGTGTCAGTCACGTCCGCCTCCTGTTGACGCAAATACCCAAGATATTCCATCCCGGCGTACAGGCGGCGTTTGTCGGCTATCCCCCGCTCCAAGAGGGATCGGAACCCGGCCTTCTGGCGACGCTCCTTCCCAAGGTTGTTGGATACACCGCAGTTCTTCGGGCAAAGAATGTCACCAGGACTTTTGAGCGTCTCGGGGATCAGTTCCGCAACTCGTACGAAAGGGGACGTGCCGACGACAGACGGTACCTCTGCCTTCGTACTTATTCCCTTCGCCAAATATCGCAGGCCCCGCCACTGCCGCCCAATCGGGTCGCTAGGGGGCGCTTTGATCTTAAACGTCCCTTTGTGCAGTGGCCCGGCGACACGCGACACATCAGCTAGGCGAGCAGCCACATATTCCCGAAAAGCTGGAAGCAATGCATCGGGAATTGCCGTCAAAATATGCGTGTGGAATCCGTGCGTTCGCCCTACTTCGTGAACGTACAACCACACAAACGGACGATCGTCGGGTACTTTGTGCTGATACCAGTCTTGGAGGTGCTTGAAGAACTCATAGCGCATTGCATCCGCAGCCGCCGAATGATCCTCTATGCCGAGCAACCCCCAAGTGATACTCAAACGTACGTTCAAGACGATCCCATTAGAGTTCGCGAACGCTACCGCGCTATAAAGGTTAGCGAATTGCGAAGCCGTAAGATACCGCCCCGGCCCGTCGACTTCAGGGTCGTAGCGCTTCGGGAAGAGATAGGGACTCGGCTCCCGCCTCGGGTGCTCCCGCTCAGCAATGCGATCAACTTCAGCTTTGTTTGCACCGAAGATGCTTTGCAAAATTCGGGAGTCTGTGCCACCCCCAGCTCCTGCCGCGAAGACATCCTGCCACCCTGCCGAATATCCCGATTCTCGTAGATGCCGAGCGCGATCGTTCCGCTCCCACGAAATGGAGTCGAGCATCGCATCGCCGCATTCCGAAGCATGTTTGTTGTTAATTGAATTCAATTGGGTGCCTCTATGGTTGGTCGGCCCAATGAATCCATGCGCGTGAGGCACGCGAACCCGCTGGGCCGAAGGTGTCACCTTCAATGCGGTGGTCAACCGAAAGGCCAGCTTGCAGGCCGCTCGGATTCCCGCCGCGTAGATGCCCGAGGTGAACCGGCGCGCCTACATACACATATAACGCTGAGCCCCCCAAAAGATGCAGCAATCCGCAAAAAACGTCTCACTCCGCCGCTATATCGGCCCGATTATTTCAACAACCATACAATTTAACTAGATTTCCCCATCGGCACGCTTACACCAGCCCATCTCGCATGTGCTGACGAATCGATGCGGCAAGTGCGTACTTTGGCGCGCTCGCTGCCGAACTCCTGATCAGGCCGTGCATCTGGTTAGTCGCGACGTAGATAATGTGCCCCACGATCCCTAACTCGAACGCATCAAGCGACAGCGGCCAGAAGAGTAACGTCTTCGTCTGTAAAGACAGCCCAGCGTCGAATCCGGTCCACCGGCCAATTCCGGTTATTCACGCTAGCCGTTTATTTAGCATTGTCGCGAAAGCACTCCAATGGCAGCATAGCGTCCGTTCGAAACCACGATGGGAATCAAATGTCTTCCGCCACTACGAAGCCCGAAGAAAAGCTAATCTGGGACGAATGGAAACGCGTCACGCGTTTCCTTGAAAGCTCACGAATTGCGTTTGATCGAGAAGCTCTGCTCTGGTCGTCGCTTGAGGTAAAGGAAAAAAAGGAACTGTCATTGGTTACGACTGAAGGCCACAGCACATACTCAGTCGCGCTTCAAGACCATTTAAAGGCGCTTCGTAGCCACGACGTTCTTTTTTCATTGGTTCTCGGTTCAACGTATGCACTTGCGGAATCGTATGGCCGACTGAAGCTTGGCCTCCACGATGACCAAGACCTCACCGGCGGCATCGAATCGTGGGGGAAGAAGCTTCTCGACGCTACCGGCCATGATTGGTCGAACGTCTTGGGCGGATTGGCGGGGATCGTCGAAGTATCGGCTGTACGCAATGCCTTCGCCCATGGCGCCCGAAGCGTAAATCAAAAGATGCTTAACCGCTTTGTCGCACACTCTCTTCCATGTCCGTGGTCGTTGGGCCAGGAACTGTCGCTTACGTACGAAGGCGTGGAGACTTATCGTGCCCGTATCAAGAGTTTCATGCGCTTCGGCAGCAACAAGAAACGATCCCTAACTCCACAGTCAACTAAATCTGCACGAAAAATCCGCTCAAAAGGATCAGCTTGAGCAATTTTGGGGGGACCAAACACTGGCAGTCGTGCGACTGCCAGCGATGTACGCTGCCGCCGGCGTCACTTCACCATGCCCAAGGAAACAAATCTGCGAGCAAGATCAAATGCCGGTGGTGATGATGGTCGCTTGGGGTCCTCGACATAACCACGATCTGCAGTTTTTTCCACGCATTGAGGAATAACAAGCACCATCCGTTGCGATTGCGGATCACGGCCAACATACTGCAAATCCGGCGCAGGTTGCCCATAGACCGCCAGACGTTCGGGGCGATGGGGGACAGTCTTCGAGTACGGCGTCATCAAAGACAGGTAGTTGAGGACATTCCCCCAGCAATCTGGGAACTCGTTGAAATGGTATGGAGTCGCCCCGGCTCGAACGACCTTCCGCGTCTCGATGTCATAGATGCTCACGCCAAGAACAATCGGATACACGGTTTGCTGGTTCGCGGAATTGTATTGGGCGTCAAAATCCTTCGCAGCCCCTGACTCCTGCGAATCAAGGTAAGTGAGAGGTTTGGGTTTGGACATCACTCGATCCCCCGAAGCGGCAGCCCTCGTATCGCCACCTTGGACCAAAGGGAGATCGCCTTGACCGACCGGCGTTTCCGCGAGCTTAATGGCACTAGCAAAGTCAGGAGTTGGAACAGGAGTCTTGGGTTGCATGCGCGTGTCCACACATTGCAACGTAACCAATTCCGGCCCAAGTGCCGGCGAGTTGTCCGTGTATTGGTCGGTCGCCAGCGCGTGGATGAAGGTTTGTCCACTCCTACGGACATCTTCCTGCGCCTGCCATGCCGAATAATTCCGCAGGTTCGCCTGACACTCCTCGAACGAGTGAAAATAGACTGATGCCAAATTCGAGCGATACATCTGCTGCGACGACAGCAAGAAGTGACGTTCCGTTACGACCACCCGCGCCCAATCCGGTGGATTCGCGCGGAAGTAACGTTGCTCAAATGTAGAGGCGTCCAGTGTCGGCGAAGAGGTGTCCTTCCCGCATGCGGTCAAGCTAGCAGCGGCAGCCACGCCAACGCATAGAAATTTTGCCAAGAGTTGCCAACGGTTAGCCGGGTTCAAGTGCAGCTCGCAAGTAGATATAATTTGTTGACCTTAAATCCAACAAGTTACATCCTTCCCGATCCAAGGAGGCAAGTCAACCATACACGTTGTTCATTGAGGCAACATATATGGTTGAGAAGGCTGATGCTCGACATGAGTTCGGGAAACGGCTCGGGCAGCGAATTGCGGACCAAAGGAAAGCGCTCGGCTGGACACAAGATCAGTTGGCGGAACAACTCAGCGTTGACGCTGAGACCATCTCCCGGTTTGAGCGAGGCGTAGCCATACCCGCCCTGCTGACGCTCGATAAGCTCGCAGGCATCCTGAACACGACCGCTTCCGTGCTGTTGGCAGATGCCTCTGTTGGCCCGTCCGCCCCGGCTATGCGAATTTCGGCGTGGCTGGAAAGCCTATCGTCGGAAAACAGCGACTTTGTAGTCGCCCAAGTCAAAACTCTATGCGACTACCTTCGCCAGCAACAACGCAAGGTCTCCAGTAGTAGCAAAGCGCGGAGTCTGTCACGCAAAACGTGATCGCGGCGGTATCTGCCTAAATCTCCTTGCGAGGCCCGTTCGCGGCCCCGCTTTCCCTAGGAGATCCCATGCAACATAACCGCCCTCCTCTCGTACCTATCAGCATCCTGAAGGCCCATAAGGTTTATGAACCGAGCGACAGCCGATTCATGGCTGCGGCCCGTCTATTGCAAGCGCTCTGGCGCGAGGAAAAGGGACTATCCATCGGCACCCACCGCAACGCCAAAGGCAAACGGTACAGATTGGGCAGTCGCCTCGATACCAAAAGCGCCGAAGCCGGCGGAAATTTTCTGTCTCCCGACATCGCACAGCTCGCTTTACGCGAGTCCGTATATTGCGAGATCGGCGCAATCATCGAACAAGAGCGCCTTTGGAAGAATCTGTTATCCAGCCAACCGCTTTGCTTTAACCTGTTCGGCGGGATGAAGCTAGATATCGAAAAGGGTAATCGCTTCTTTCGTAGCCTTTTCGCCGACTATGTGGAGTCCATCGATGGGATCTACTTCGAGCACTCACCGGGTCGAGGCAAGCCCGCCTTTACGAACGACTACACCGCATTCGATGTCTTTGTCCCTTGCACAACCATTCATGGAGGCAATGGGTTTATCGCAATCGAGGTGAAGTACACCGAAACGATGGCTGAGCCTCTACTGACGCTACGCAAACGCTACGCTCAGCTTTCTAGGGCCTCAGGGATCTATAAAGATCCAGAAGCGCTGGCGCTTCGGGCAAGCCCATTGCAGCAATTGTGGAGGGAGCATTTGCTCTGCCACAGCATGATCGAGAACGGAGCCTACAGTTCGGGCCGGTATGTCTTGACGCATCCTAGGCGGAATGTTCACTGCACCGGCGCGGTGAACGCCTACCAAAGGCAGTTGGTGTCCCAGGGCCCGGAGACCATCAAATTTCAACCTGTGACCTTGGAGGACTGCGTCGAAACATTGCGCACAATTGGCGATGAAGGAACTGCCTCTGCGTTCCATCACCGCTACCTCGACTTCGAGCGTGTCGAGCGGACGATTTTTCGACAGAGGATCGCCTCAGACGATGGCCCCCCTGGTTAGAATACGTCCGTTCAGCGCCCCTGCAATGTTCGCCAATGTTCGCTACCATTCGCTCCGAGTGGGGGCATATTAGGGGGCATTGCGTAGGGTCGCCACCCCCTTCCTTCAGAAGCTACAAGGCCTTCCGAGGAAGTTTTACCGTTTAACGTGTAAGTTTGAGTTTGAAAC
>NZ_JARESX010000091.1:0-23814 GCF_046026435.1 Paraburkholderia sp. RL17-381-BIF-C
TGGCTGCACCTATTGGTGTCTACGCGGCAACAGTGAGTGGTCCGATGCGTATCTACCGAGGTCGGGACTCGGCGCCTACTATTCCAACATGGCTTCGCGATTGACTCGACTGACTTGACAGGTCGTTGAGGTCGCTAGTGGAGGGCGTCATGTTGCGTCTCGGACCCCTGTCGGTGTTTGTAGGCTGGATCATGCTATCCGCGGTCAGTGTCGGACTTGCAGTTGCTGTCTCGTTCAGCGGCATTTTCTGAGTCTGATATCTGCCTCCTAAACGCGCTCTCCCATAGCCAGCGAAGCACGAGAACTGAAAGACCCGGCCCGCAAGCGGACATTTAACTGGATTGGCAATCCGCATGGATGTCATTGAGGCGACCGCGCCGCTCCATCTGCCTGGCCGCCCATTTGTCGACGGCCGGTGAATGTAAATCCACTGTGATGAAGTGGCCCACTTTTCCTGAGGGGAGGCTCCTCGGAAGGACTCGCTTTGCCTTCCGCCCTTGGGGGGAAATTGGCTCTTTGATGTGTTGATGAAAAGTTTCGCCGGTAGTGCTGAACTCATCACGGATATGACATTGGTAGCTCGCCATGGAAACTCCATATGTTGATTGGCTCGCAACTTCGCCGGCGTTGACCGGCGCAGAACGCGTCATCGCGGTTGGTGCCCATCTTGTCAGTGAGCGGGAAGGCTATACACACCACGGAATTTATGTCGGGAATGGACAGGTTATTCACTATGGGGGCTTTCATCATTCCGCGAAACGACGCCCCATTGAATATATTCCGCTGCACCGTTTTGCAGCAGGAAAGGGAATAAAAGTTCGCTCTGAACCAGACGCCATCTATACCGGAACTGATGCTGTGGCGAGGGCTAGATCCCGCCTCGGCGAAGACCAATATCGGTTGCTGACCAATAACTGCGAACACTTCTGCACATGGTGTGTACTAGGCGTTGGACGTAGTGAACAGGTACGCCGCTGCTTAAGGAATCCGTGGACAGGCATCAAGACGCTCTTTGCGCTCGCAAGGACCGAATGTATGCCCCCCAAGGCCACGCGAAGCCGACTCGCCGGGACCGTCGCTGTTTAGGCTGCACTGCATGTCGTCGAGGTCGCACTAGATGTGCACCGCGTTTCTCTACGAAGAACTCTTTTACTCAACGATCCGATAGGCCAGAAAATGAGCATTCAGTCACACACCGGAGAGCGCGCATCACGCGTGCCCAAGCTGGGTGTCTCGGCGATGTTAGCGGCGGTGCTGTCGGCGTGCGTGAACTACGCCGGCATTCACAGCGACGCGAAAACGGCCGATCCGCGGCAGTACGCGACGCAGCAAAGCCTTTCTGCCGAGCAAGGACATTGGCCCGGCGCCAATTGGGCTGACCAGTTCGGCGACGCGCAACTCAAGGCGCTGATCGACGAAGCGCTGAGGAGCAACCCGACGCTCGACCAGGCGCATGCCCGCGTTGCGTCTGCATCGGCATACAGCGAAACGGCACGGGCGGGCACGATGCCACGCGTCGACGCGAGCTATTCGCTCACACGTCAACAGTTCTCGAATACGACATTCATACCGCCTCCGTTTGGTGGCTCGTGGCAGACGGAGAACAAAGGCCTGCTGAGCGCTTCCTATGATCTAGATCTGTGGGGGAAAAACCGCGAAGCGCTCAAAGCGGCGATCTCGCAGCTTCAGGCAAGCGAGGCCGACGTCGAAATCGTCAAGCTGACTCTGACGACGTCGATTGCCCGCACGTACAACCGGCTCGCGCGTCTGTATGCGTTGCGCGATATCGCGCAACAGGAAATCACGCAGCGCGAACAGATCGATCGTATTACCGCGGGCCGGATCGCGATGGGCCTTGAAACGGAAGTTGAACGCAAGACCGCGCAGGCCAATCTTGCAACGAGCCGTGCTGCGCTGAAATCGCTCGATGGGCAAATCCTCACGACGCGTTATCAGGTCGCCGCGCTGCTCGGCGCGGGGCCCGACCGTGGCCTGCAGATCGCACGGCCGACGCTTGGCATTGGCGACGAAGTGCGCCTGCCGGACAACCTGCCGGCCGATCTCGTAAGTCGCCGCCCGGAGATCGTCGCTGCGCGCTGGCGCGTCGACGCGATGACGCATGGCGTGAAGGAAGCGAAGGCCGAGTTCTATCCCGACATCAACCTGAGCGCCGCAATCGGACTTGACGCTTTTGGCTTCGGCCGCTTTCTGACGGCAGCGAGCCGCACGGCGTCGGTCGGTCCGGCAATCCACCTGCCGATCTTCGACGCAGGCGAGCTGCGTGCGCAACTGAAGGGCCGCTATGCCGATTTCGACTATGCCGTCGCGACCTATAACCACGCGCTCGTCGCAGCGTTGAGCGAAGTCGCAACGCAACTCGCCGACCTGCGTTCGACAGATGCGCAGCTTGTCGATGCGCAGACCGCGCAAGACGCCGCTAGCAAAGCCGCCGAACTCGCGCTGGTGCAATACAAGGCCGGTCTCACGAATCAACTGACCGTGTTGAACGCCGACGTCAACGCGCTTTCCGCCAATCAGAGCGTCGCGAATTTGCGCATGAACCGCCTCGATCAGCAGATAGCACTGGCCTCTGCGCTGGGCGGCGGTTTCGTCGATACCTCGAACGCAAACGCCGGAGCAGCGCCGCGCGCCGACGCGCCCGCACCCAGCACGCCTGTCGTCGCCGCGCGCTGAGCAACTGCCTACCGATTCTGTCTGGAGACTTGAAATGAGCGAAATCGATGCAACGGAGCGCCAGGAGACCCAAGTGGCGGGCGCGAAACATGACGCGGCACAGTCGAAGGCTTCTGTTGCAATGGAACCCAATACACGCAAGCGCAAGGCGCTGCTTGCGCTGCTCGGCGTGGCTGTCGTCGTGTCGGCGGCGGCTTATGGTGCGTATTACATGACCTATGCGCGCCATCACGAATCCACCGACGATGCATACGTCAGCGGCAACCTCGTGCAACTGACGCCGCAGGTGGCCGGCACCGTCGTCGCCGTGAATGCCGACGATACGCAGATCGTGAAGGCCGGCGACCCGGTCGTCACGCTCGACAACGCCGATGCGAAAGTCGCGCTCGGCAACGCCGAGGCGACACTGGGACAGACCGTACGGCAGGTGAGCAGCCTGTACGTGAACAACGATTTCTATGCGGCGAACGTCGCCCAGAAGCAGTCCGATCTGGCTCGCGCGCAGGACGATCTGCACCGCCGTCAGACCGTTGCCGAGACGGGCGCCGTGTCGGCCGAAGACATCGCGCACGCGCGCGACACCATGACGGCCGCGCGGGCCGCGCTCGACGCCGCGCGTCAACAGGCACAAGCCAACCGTGCGTTGACGGACCGCACGACGATCGAACAGCACCCGAACGTGCAAGCCGCCGCGTCGAGAGTGCGCGATGCGTATCTAGCCTATGCGCGCAACACGTTGCCGGCGCCCGTCACTGGCTATGTCGCGAAGCGATCGGTGCAGGTCGGCCAGCGCGTGTCGTCGGGCACACCGTTGATGGCGATCGTGCCGCTCGACGGCGTGTGGGTCGACGCGAACTACAAGGAAAGCCAGTTGCGCAACATGCGTATCGGCCAACCTGTCACGCTGACGGCCGATGTGTATGGCGGTAAGGTTAAGTATCACGGCCGCGTCGTCGGCTTCTCGGCGGGTACGGGCAGCGCATTCGCGAGCCTGCCGGCGCAGAACGCAACGGGCAACTGGATCAAGATCGTCCAGCGTCTGCCTGCACGTATCCAGCTCGATCAGAAGGAACTCCAGGCGCATCCGCTGCGCATCGGCCTGTCGATGGATGTCGATGTCGATACGCGCGACGACACGGGCCCGCAGCTCGGCGCGGCGACGAACACGTCGTATCGCACAGACGTGTTTGCCGAATACGGCGCGCAGGCAGACGCCGAGATCGAGAAGATCATCGCGCAGAACATGGTCCCTTTGCATGCCGGGTCCATCGGCAACGCCGTATCGTCGACACCTTCCGAGAAGCGCGACGCAAGCGACAAGCGTGGCGCTAAACAGCGAGCAGGTTAAATCGCATCCCGGGGTGCACCTCGTAGTCGCGCCCTGGTTTTTTCAATAGTCCGACGGGCCGGATCAATGCGCCGGATCTGTCGAAAACTTCAGACTGGAAGCGAGATGAATTCCTCGACGCAACTTGCACCGCCTCCGCTGACAGGTGGAAAGCTGGTTCTCGCGACAATCGCCGTCGCGCTCGCGACGTTCATGAACGTGCTCGATTCATCCATTGCCAATGTTGCGATTCCAACCATCTCGGGCAATCTCGGCGTATCCGTCGATGAAGGTACATGGGTCATTACGCTGTTCTCGGCGGCCAATGCGGTCGCGATTCCACTGACGGGCTGGCTCACGCAGCGTGTGGGCCAGATCAAGCTGTTCGTGGCTGCGATCGTGCTGTTCGTGTTCTCGTCGTGGCTGTGCGGCGTCGCGCCGAACCTGATCGTGCTACTCGCTGCACGCGTATTGCAGGGCGCCGTCGCTGGCCCGCTGATTCCCCTCTCGCAGGCGATTCTGCTCGGCTCGTATCCGAAGGAAAAAAGCTCGACGGCGCTGTCGCTGTGGGCGATGACGGCGACAGTCGGGCCGATCGCGGGTCCCGCGCTAGGCGGTTGGATCACCGATAGCTATAGCTGGTCGTGGATCTTCTACATCAACATTCCAGTGGGTCTGTTTGCCGCGGCCGTGACGTGGATGATCTACCGCGACCGCGAGACGCCGGCGCGCAAACTACCCATCGACAAGGTCGGGCTGATGTCGCTCGTCGTCTGGGTCGCGTCACTGCAAATCATGCTCGACAAGGGCAAGGATCTCGATTGGTTCAGCTCGGCCGTGATCTGCATTCTTGCGATTGTCGCGGCGATCAGTTTCCTGTTCTTCCTGATCTGGGAGTTCACGGAGAAGAACCCGATTGTCGATCTCCGCCTCTTCGCAGGACGCAATTTCCGCGGCGGCACGATTGCGATTTCGGTCGCTTACGCGGTGTTTTTCTCGAACCTTGTGATCTTGCCGCAGTGGATCCAGGGCTATCTCGGCTATCGTTCGGTGGATGCGGGTCTCGTGACCGCGCCGCTCGGAATTTTTGCCGTGCTGCTCGCACCCGTGATGGCGAAGATCATGCCGAAGTCCGATGCACGGGTACTCGCGACGCTGGCTTTCCTCGGCTTTGCGGGCGTGTTTTTCATGCGCTCGCACTACACGACGGGCGTCGATCCTTATACCCTGGTGTTGCCGACGCTGCTGCAAGGCATCCCCATGGCGCTCTTTTTCACACCGCTCACCGCGATTATCCTGTCTGGGCTGTCACCCGACAAAATTCCGGCGGCCGCCGGCCTGTCCAACTTCGTGCGCGTGTTCGCGGGCGGCGTCGGCACGTCATTGATCTCGACGGGCTGGAATGACCGCACGATTCTGCACCATGGGCAACTCGCCGAACAGTCGAGCGCGAACAACCCCGACTATATGGGTGCCATCGCGAACCTCCAGGCGACGCTTGGTGGTGGCATGGACCAGGCCGCGGCGTTTTTCGAACGCTCACTGAATGCGCAGGCCGCGATGCTCGGACTGAACGATATCTTCTGGCTCTCGTCGATGATCTTCATTGTGATCATTCCGCTGGTCTGGCTCACCAAGCCCGGCAAGGGTGGCGCCGGGGCGGCGGGTGCCCACTGAGTAAGCACGCTTCACATACGCGAGGATTTTAATGAAGCTACTTTGTCGTCTTTTGTCTGCCACAAGCTTGTCTATCCTTCTGGCTGCGTCGGCCGTTGCGCAGCCGCCGACCGACTTCGAGCTCTCGAGCCCCGACATTGCTCCGGGCGACAAGATCGATAACAAATTCGTGCTCCACGCTTTCGGTTGTACCGGTGACAACGTGTCACCTGCACTCGTCTGGAAAAATGCGCCGGCGGGGACGCGGTCGTTCGCACTACAGGTATACGACCCGGATGCGCCGAGCGGTAGCGGTTGGTGGCACTGGACGGTCTACAACATTCCCGCAGCCGTGACGCGACTGCCCCGAGGGGCCGGCAACGATCCGTCCCGTTTGCCCGTCGGCGCCAATGCGGGCATGAACGACTTCCAGGACACCGGCGCGGCAGGAGCCAACGGCAACTATGGTGGCCCGTGCCCGCCGGAGGGCGACAGGTCCCACCGTTATATCTTTACGCTGTATGCGTTGTCGGTCGACGATTTCTACGCCGCTACGGGCATTCCAAAGACCGGCACCGCTGCGCTGCATGGTTTTGCACTGAACAAGGCGTTGGGTGACAAGGTGCTCGGCAAGGCATCTTTTGCTGGCTACTACGGCCGGTAACGTACGGCCGGACAAACGACCATGCCCGGGCGCGGTGACGAAGGAGCGCCCCTTGCGGGCGCTTGATACGCAGTTGGAAACGAGAGTTTCAGTCGCTCATGCCGGTTAGCTCATCATGGCGAACCGCCTTCTTTCGACAGAGCCGCTTTTGTTCCTGTTCGAGTTCCCTCAAGAAATCAAGCACGCGCCGTTATGAGTTGCTGTCGTCGTCCGACGGCATAAGCGCGACGACGTTTTCAATTCCATGCCGTGCCATCTTGGTGTAAGGACAAAAGCGTTCCGTGTTGCGCACCAGTTCCCCCGCGACGGCGCGCTCGACACCGGGCAAGCAGACCCGGGTGTGCGCCGTCAGCTTGAACAAGCCGTCGATCGGGTCGCGGCCGAAGTCGACCGTGACGTCCACGGAGGCGCCGGGAATCGGAATGCCCGACCGGGCCGCAAGCAGACTCATCGCGCCATGAAAGCAGGCTGCGTAGCCCGCCGCGAATAGCTGCTCCGGATTGGTGCCGCCGCCAGGGCCGCCTAGTGCCTCCGGTAATCGCAAATCGACTGCGAGCTGGCCGTCATCCGAGCGGGCAATTCCCGACGCGCGTCCGTGACCCGCGTCGCCGCCTGTTACGGTGACAGTGGTTGAATACAGCGTTTGCGCGACTTGCCCGTCATACTTATCGAGAAATGTCAGCGGCGGTGGACGCAATGTTGTCATGGTGTGCCTCGTGGATGCTTGCCGCTTATTGCGCGGCGTGCGTCTCTCGGAACGACGTCGAAGTTCACGGAGCAATGACGCACATTGTGACCGTCAGTGCTTCCTTCAGGTTTTCGCCCGATATGGGCGACGCCGCAACGAGGGCGTGAGCGCGAGTGCGGCTGTCAAACCGTTGGCGATTTTTAGAATTCGGCTTGCATCATATTGCGTATGTGCTTTGCTGTGTTTTGCTGGCCTGGCCGCGATTCGCGGGCCGTCGGTACAGGAAGCATCTTAGGCGTGCGCTAAGTCACGCGGTAGGACCCCTGAATGCTTCGCTGTGTTGCATCAGAAACATCAGTCAACGCAGCGTCGTTCCGAGGGCATCAGTCGACGGCCGATAACGCCGTCATAGTCGTCAGACACTGCAGATCGAGTGCTCTCGTGTGCTCGGTCATGTAGTCGATGAACACACGGATCCGGGCCGGAAGATGCTTGCGGCTGAGATAGCAGAGGTAGTGACCGCCGTCTTCGGGTGCATGCTGCGCGAGGCAGCGGAGGAGCTGCCCGTTGCCAAGCCGATCGCAAACCTGGTAGGCAGGCAACTGCGCGATGCCGACCCCATCGAGCACCGCCTGCAGGATCAGATCCTCGTCGTTGAACGTATGCAGCGCGACAGGCTGGCGCCGCTGCGCGAAACCGTCGACCTTGAATTCCCACGTCCGAACGCGGCCAGACGCCGTCCGGAAGTTGATACAGCGATGATCCGCCAGTTCATCGACATGCCGCGGCAAGCCGTGAATTCGCGCATAAGCGGGCGACGCACAGACGATCATCTGCATCGGAATCAGCTGCCGCGCTACGATTCCGCTGTCCTCCATGCGCCCATCGCGAAACGATACGTCGACGCGATCGGTAGTGAAGTCGGCGTCGGCGGGGCGGTCGTTCAGCAACAGTTCCAGGGCGATCTCGGGATATTGCGTGTGAAAACCTCGCAGCAGCGGCGCGACAATCTTGCGGCCGAAGCCAGGCGTCGAGCCAATGAGCAAATGGCCGCGCGGCGGCCCGTTGCGCAGCTCTCGCATGTCTTCCAGCGCCTGGGCGATGCGCTCCATACCCGGCTGGCAGTTCTCATAGAAGAGTTCGCCTTCGCGTGTCAGCGACGTACTGCGAGTCGTGCGCAGGAAGAGACGTGTATCGAGCTGCGCTTCGAGTTTCTGCACGTTGCGGCTAACCGAGGAACGACCAATGCCGAGGCGATCGCCTGCGCGGGCAAAGCTGCCTTCACTGGCAACGGCCAGAAACGAAACGACGCCTGCGTAACTGGTCGCAAATCTGCTTGCAAACGGATCGTCGGCGCCTGCGGTAGGGCAGCGTGATGGGAAAGCTAAGATGGGGGCGCGGGTTGGGGAGTCCATGCTAAGCCAGACGTATTACCACTGTTATTTGTGACATCGTTCGCAGTTTTTTTGCGATGGATGTGTGGGCGTCTTCACCGCGCTACTTCCCCGGTACGAGGAGTGGGCGAAGTTCTCACATGGTCAATGGGCCGGAGATGGCAGGAAGCGGTCGGCCGTGGAATCTCGTGGCGTCCGCGGTAACCCCTGGCGAATAGATGACGTGACAGGGCAAGTCATCCCCGTGGAAGGTGGTTTCGGCATTAGTTAGCGGTTTGTCATTCTGGAATGGCCATCGCCGTGAGGGTGCCTCACACGGGCCGCCTTGGCGCTTCGTGGACACGCATGTAATCAATGCGCAAAAAGTTTTCTCCCTTCTTCGCTGATTGCAGCGTCGCTCAGCGCGATTATCGGCTCGACGTCGAAGCCTGCCACACGCCATGCATCGATACCGCCAGTAAGTGGCAATGCAAGCTTGACGCCGGCCAGCCGCAGCCGCCTGGCCATCCACGCCGCGGAGACTTCGTTTGGACAAGAACAATAGATGACGAGCGTCCGGTTCGCCCCGTAGCGCTCCACGATCTGCGGCAGTTTCCGTTCATCGGCAAATACGGCGCCTGGAATGACAAACGGGTCGAGCATTCTCCGCTCGGCGGAGCGGATATCGAACAGGATTGGCCGCGGATTATTCGCGAGCAACGCATGCAACTCGCCCACGCTGATCCGCGCCTTCTCGAGCGCTTTTGCCAGCATGATTCTCCGGCAGTATCGATACAACACGAAAAGCACCAGCGCGATGCCGATCACGATCAATGCCTGCCAGCCAAGGCGGGAGATAAGTACGAACACCACGTCAATCTGCGACGCGAATAGCGCACCGATCGCCAGGCCGACCGATGCCCACAGCGCAACGCCTGCGCAATCATGCAGGACAAAGGAACGCAACCTGACCGCCATCGCGCCGCACAGTGGCACGGCAACGAGCGATAAGCCAGGTACGAAGCGCGCAACGACCAGCACGCGGACTCCCCATCGCCCAAAGAAGCGCTCCGTCTTCCTGACGCACGTTTCGCGCGAGAGCGACAGTTTGCAAACGGTATGGAGCGTGCGTTCGCCGTATCGCTTGCCACCCTGAAACCAGATCAGGTCGCCCAGCACACCGCCAATGACAGCGGAGCCGAGTATCGTCGCGAAATGTAAGAATGTCGACGACACCGTGTGCATGGCGAGCGCAGTGCCTGCTCCAACAGTGATCAATGTCGGAATGACAGGCAACGGCAGGCCAAGCGAAGAACCCAGCACATTCAGGAATACGACTAGCATTCCATACCGTGCGATCAATTCATGGGACAACATGGTGCTCTCCTTGCGGCTTGCGCGTACCCGTCTCGAAGTTCGTTCATCGCTTTGCATGAATGTCGCTGAGGTAGCCTTGCAAGCTCTGCCAAACCGGAGGGTGTGGTGTCGATACGCGCTACTTTGCGCCAGACAGTTCTTCTTCTGGCGTGCGTTTCGATGGCGGCAAAGCATCCTTGTCCAGTGCGGCGATTTCGCTGACTTCCTGCCGATAACGATGCACGTCCCGCGTGACGAAGCCGATTTCGCGGCTCGGCATATCGAACCACTCGGGGTGTCCGAACGAGCGGCGAATATCCTCGAGACCGCTGGCCCAATGCTCACGCATCGTATCCTTGCTGAATTCATAGTCCTTGTAGTGCCCCTCGAACGATTTGTTCTTGTAGATCAGGTGCACGACATTCACCGCACTGCCATCCGCCGTTTTCTGCGCCTCCCGCAGCAACGGGTGCGCAAGCCGCACTTTTTCAGGAATGTGTTCGAGCAGCGCCTTGATCATTTGCGCGTGCTTCTGGTTCTGCGACATGAACGCGGTGATCGCTCGTGTTCGGCTCGAATATTGAATGTCCTTGGTGCGCTCGCTGACGTCGAGGAAGTCGCCTGGCAGCTTGCCTCGCGAGCTCCACAGATCGATCTGGAAAACGAGTGTGTCCTTATGCTGGCTTTCCTTGATGATCTCGGTAAGCGGCGTGTTGGAAACCAGTCCGCCGTCCCAGTAGAACTCTCCATCGATCTCGACTGCCGGAAAGCCGGGCGGCAGCGCACCGGATGCGATGAAATGCTCCGGCGCCAGACGCATTGTCGAATTGTCGAAGTAGACGAGATTGCCCGTTCGCACGTTGACCGCCCCAACGGATACGCGAATATTCCCGTCATTGATGCGATCGAAGTTTGCGTACCGCAAAAGCGACTCACGCAACGCCGACGTGTCGTAATAGCTGACCTGGTCAGGCCGTTTCCTGCCGAGCCCGGCGAGAGGCATAGGCGTGCGCGGAGAGAAGAACCCGTCCTGACCTTCCATCAGCGTACGCGTCGCAGCCCATGCGCTCGACCACCTGCGCCCCATATCTTCAAACCCCGGCCACGCTGGAATGCGCGCACCGATATGTGAGAAGAAATCCGCAGGTTGACTGATCGTGTTCCAGAAGCCGCGCAGCGCTTCCACCCGGTCCGCAGGCGCATTGCCGGCGATGATCGCCGTATTCAGCGCACCGATGGATACTCCGGATATTCGTGTTGGTTCCACGCCGACCTCGGCCATTCCTTCATACACGCCGGCCTGATATGAGCCCAATGCACCGCCACCCTGCAGCACGAGTCCAATTTCGTCATAGGCGGGGAGCTTGATGCGATGGGGTTGCTGCAGCTTGTTACGCTGGCTCGGATACATGGTCGTCTCCTTACTGCATGAACCAGCCGTGGCTGACAACAATCGATTGTCCGGTGAGCGCGTTCGACTCGAAGCCGGCGAGGAATGCAACCGTGTTCGCAACGTCGGCTAGCGACGTGAATTCGCCGTTGACCGTGTCCTTCAACATGACGTCTTTCACAACCTGCTGCTCGGAGATTCCCAAGGCTTTCGCCTGCTCGGGGATCTGCTTGTCGACCAGCGGCGTTCTGACGAAGCCCGGGCACACGACATTGGCGCGCACGCCACGCGGTCCGCCTTCTTTCGCGACAACCCGGGCGAGACCGAGCAGCCCGTGCTTCGCGGTCACGTAAGCCGATTTGAGCTGCGACGCCTCGTGCGAGTGCACCGAACCCATGTAGATCACAGCGCCGCTTTTGTTCGATGCGTACATATGCTTGATGACGGCCCTGGTGGTCAGGAACGCGCCGTCGAGGTGAATGGCCAGCATTTTCTTCCAGTCGGAAAATGCGTAATCCTCGATCCGGTTGACGATCTGGATGCCCGCATTCGACACGAGCACGTCGATGCCGCCCAGCCGCTTCACCGTTTCGGCCACGCCCGCATTGACCGCTTCTTCGCTGGTTACGTCCATCGCGACGGCGAGCGCTTTGCCGCCCTTGGCAACGATATCTTCAGCGACCTTTTGAGCGTTATCGAGATTCAGATCCGCGATCACGACCGTCGCACCGTCTGATGCGAGCTTGCGTGCGCAGTGCTCGCCAATACCACTTGCTGCACCCGTAACGAGCGCGACCTTATCATTCAATGCCATACGTCCTCCGAGAGCTTACTGGTTGACTGCGAGTTTCAACGACTCGGCAGGGGCAAGATAGTCATAGACCACTTCGCCGACGTCGAGCGTGAGATTTGCAATGATGTGACGTGCGCCGATCACCTTGCGAACCGGCAGATCGGCCACCGATGCGAGTGCATGCGGATGCAGTTCGAGCGCGGCGGGCCCCTCCCACGCACCGATCACATCGACATCGCGCAGGAAGAAGCGCACCAGTTCACAGATGCGCACCGAGCCATCGACGTGCGGAATGACCTTGAGCAGATAGTTGGGCGTATCCGCGAGCTTGTGGCGCTCAGCAGCCGTCTCGAGAGGACGATACTTGTAGCCCATCGTGCCGGTGGCGATGCGCTGCGTTCCGTAATCGAGCGTGCCGAGCAGCGTGTCCTTGCCGTCGACGCAGAGCTTCGGTGAAGCCAGCTTCTTGGGAAACCCCCAGATTTCTCGGCCGCCTGCGATTGGGCCTTCGTCGTCGAGATACATCGCGTGTGTGAAGTTGGCGCGATTGCCGTCCTCGTCCAGCACCGAGATCACCTGGCCGCTTTCCGTGTAGTCGCCGAACCCCGAAGAATCGGGCATGCGGATAAATTCGTAGTGGACAATTGCATTGTCGACCGTCAGCGGTTCCGGAACGACGGCCCTAAGGGCATCCATGTCCGTTTCATACGAGATGATGAAGTACTCCCGATTGATGAAACGGAAGGGCGGACGCGGATATGCCGGATTGTGTACGGGCATCGCAAAGGCGTTGTTGCGAATATCTTCTTCTGTCACGGATCGTTCCTCGGATAGTGAGGGTTTGCGTAACGCGCATCGCAACAGCTTTTGCTGTCGCGGGCAATGACGTGCGCGCAATGCAGTGAAGGCTTGCCCTGCGCGTTTGCACGTTTCTTTTACGGTCTTGTGTTTCACGGTTTGTATCCGGCAGCGTGTGCCGTCACCGTCAGGACAAAGCGTAAGCGTGGTCGTCTTGCGGCAGTAGCCCTGAAAAGGACCTCATAGTGTTGCCTCGGCGGCAACAATTAATGACGGGCGGATAGGGCTTTGTCGCGTTATGGAGGTGGTCGCGTAGAATTCTTGCGGTTCCCATCGAGCAACCATGAACTGTTGGTCGAGTCCAGCCAGTCTATGCAGTGCTTTTCTTCTGTTTCGCGATGGCGTTGTTTGTCGGTAGTGTGCCGTTAGCGCCAGTAAGCCGTACGAAATCATCGTAAGTGGCGCGGCGTGTAACGTTGATATGCGAACGGGCTCACTGTGTTGTCTGCGAGCCACCCATCGCCGAGTTTGGAAAGGCCAGGTAGAGGTCGTCGGCGCGTTGCGCAGCCCTCTCTGGCGTAGCCGGGAAATCCTAAGTCATTCGGAAGAGGGGCCCGTGCGCCATATTCACTATCAGATTGAGTTACCTCGACAAATGCAGTGCCTTCGATAGCACGATCCCCCGCTGCGGGCTCACCAGCCAGATGGCGTGGATATCAACATAGAGCCTGGAGGTTCTTGTCGTGATGTCAGTAGGCTCGTCATCGGTAGGATCGCTGTGATCGATCCGGTCGTTGAGATAGGGTGGCACCAGGCGACCCATGAGAACAATCGCGTAGTCCCCGTTCGCTTCTGCGTACGCCGCGCGTGAGAGCGTTACACGTCCGTGAACCGTTGTCTTCTTACTGTCGCCGGACTCGAGTTCAATCATATCGATATGCTGAATGAACCCCTTTAACCTCGCTTCCGGCGCAACCACAAGCCTTCGGCCGCTGGGGCCGCTTACTGTCTTTTTGAGGAGGATGCCTGCGTGATTGTCGGCATCGGACAAATTCACGTTTACCGTCAACAGGTGCTTCTCCGCCTGATACCTGATCCCATACGGAACGGGTACGACGAAGGCGAGGTCGCGATCGAGATGGGCTACCGTCAGGTCGGTATTGTGGCGCTGGCTACCGGTGGGAATGCGGATCAGGCGCAGGACACGATCGCCCAAAGACGACGAGCCTCCACTCAAGTGCTGATTCACGATCCTGTCCCGAATGGCAAGCGGGTCATCGCCTACGAAAGGGGGGCCCGACGAAGAAGCTTGCAAACCGGAGGTTTCAATCTCCGGCGCACGCGTGACTGTTGCCGCATTTGCCTGTGTTCCGACTTCTGCCAGCATAAACACACATAAGAGGGTGCACGTGGCGTTCAATGAGACTCGTTTGGATTTCAGATGAAACACGGAATACCCCTCGTATTCCAACACAGGCTGTCGCGAAGCCATGCTGGTTCGGTTCAGATGCGTGACCAATCCACCCTGGCTCCCACCATGGCTTCTGCCGGCAAACTCATGTGGCAAATGCTCAGGGAAACAACCAGGTAATGGCGACCAGAACCTGGCGTGTTTCGAAACGAGTCCACCGACGCTCGACACAGTCGAAGGGTGGGTAGCGGACTACTATGTCGTTCGGAAGTTATCGTAGGTTCAACGCTTGCATTCCGGTAGATAGCTAGAGGAACTCGTCGCGTTGCCTTGTCGGCAACAATCCTCGCTTCCGCAGCATTTCACAGTGCGTGTGCATCTCAGCCGAGTGGGAAAAAAACCGAGCACCGCCTTGCGATGCCCGAGGTTATTAGCGACCGGCGCTCTGGCCGCCGTCGACGTGCAGGATTTCTCCCGTGATAAACGGTGCGGAATCAAGAAACAGAATCGCGTCGGCAATATCGCTCATCTCGCCCATGCGCCCGAGCGGATGGAAAGCATCCAGCGTTTCGTGGGTTTCCGGCGGGTGCATAGGCGTCTTGATGATCCCCGGCGCCACGGCATTCACGCGAATGCCTTTCCTCGCGTACTCAATCGCTAGCGACTTCGTGGCGGCGTTCAAGCCACCTTTCGTCAGCGCCGCCAGTACCGAGTGCACGCCGCTGATCGCAGCGTCGACGGTACTGGAGGTCACGCTGACCACATGGCCGCTCGAATGCTTTTCCATTTCGGCGATGGCGAGTTGCGTGATGTAAAAAAAGCCCGCCATATTCACGTTCTCCACAGCGGCGTAGTCTTCTGCCGTGTGTTCGGTGAAGGGCTTGCCGATGTAAATGCCGGCGTTGTTCACCAGCGTGTCGACCCGGCCGAACTTCGCGACGCCTTCGGAAATGACCCGTTGGGCGGTTGCCGGATCGCCGATATCACCTGCAACCGTCAGGATGTTCGGATCTTCCGATGGCTTGATCGAACGTGAAGTCGCGACTATGCGATAGTCAAGCTTGCGAAACGCCTTGACGACTTCGGCGCCTATTCCTTGCGATGCGCCGGTAACGACGACAACTTTGTGTGACGTGCTCATGCTTGACCCAGAAAATTTTGTTCGGCTTCAACGCAGATCGGGCCGACGGCTCCGATCAAGGCAAACGTAGACACGTTGATGCAGCTTTTTAGAAAACCGCGGGCATTCACCCCTTCTTTGCCTGCATCAGCCACTGATCGAGACTGACGCGGCCAATCCGCGCGTCGCCGAGCGGCACGAGCGACTGCTCCTCGACACGACCGCCGTAGTACTTCGCATCGGGATCCATCACCACCGGGCGCGTGTCGCCTGCCGATTTCAGGTAACGCGCGACGATCTCCGCGAAGGGCGCGCGATCCGGGCCGGCGATATCGACGGTGCCGTTCAGCGGCGCGGCGAGCGCGGCCTGCGCGAGGTTTGCCGCGACATCGTCCGCGGCGATCGGTTGAAACAGGCCGTCGCCAATGCGCACCGTGCCGCTGTCCGTGCCGTAATCCGCGATTCCGCCGATGAACTCCATGAACTGGGTTGCGCGCACGATCGTGTACGGCACACCCGCTGCTTCGATCACCTCTTCCTGCGCGACCTTGGCAGTGAAATAGGCGTTCTCCGGCGTGCGGTCGCAGCCGACAATTGATAGGGCGACGTGATGGCGCACGCCTGCGGCCACTTCAGCCTTGCCGAGGTTGCGCGCGGAGGTGCGGAAGAAGTCGAGTACTGCCTGCGGCTCCCATGACGGCGCGTTCGTCACATCCACGACGACAGCCGCGCCCGCGAGAACGTCGCTCAGGCCGTCGCCTGTCACGCTGTTCACGCCGGTACGCGGCGACGCGGCGATTGCCTCATGGCCCGCCTCGCTAAGCAGCGTGACGAGACGGGATCCGATCAGGCCCGACCCACCGATTACGACGATTTTCATGGCAAATTCTCCAGATCAAAGTAAATGAACGCGCGGGTCGCCTGGCGGGTGGCGTATCGAGTGAAAGTGTTCACCGCAGTCGCATCGCGTGAGGCTATTGTGGAAAAATCATGCTTTATCGAGAAGTGCCAAGAAGTGTCGATCTGACTAGTCCATGTTGTTCCCTCACACCTTGCCCGACAAAAACCGTCATGACCGCGCCGACTCCCGGCTTGACCATAGAAATCGATCGGCAGCAGCAGTTGCCGATCTATCTGCAGATTTGCGAACGTTTCAGGACGGCAATCGCCGCGGGGCATCTGCGTCCCGGCGATCGCGTGCCGGCGCTGCGCGGCCTCGCCACTCAGCTGAACACGGCGCGCGGCACGGTCGAGCTGGCCTACACCATCCTTGTCGATGAAGGCTACCTGCAGATGCGTGGCGCGGCGGGAACATTCGTATCGCCGTCGCTGCCGGCGTCGGTGACGCGCCCGCCGCAGGCGCAAGGTGTTCCGGATGCGTACGGCAAGCGGAGTGCCGAAGCAACGGGCGCGCCGCAAACGCCAGCCGAAGCGCATGATGGTCGGCCGGCGCCTCGTCAGTCGGCGATTGCCGCGGCGATGAGCGGAGAGCCAAGGCCGTTGCAACCCGGGCTGCCCGCGCTCGACGCATTTCCGGGCAAGGTATGGAACCGGCTCCTTTCGCGTCGCGCGCGTAGCGGCGAACGGGCGATGTTGGCCTACCCGGATCCGGCGGGTTACCGGCCGCTGCGCGAACATATCGCCACCTATCTCGGGCTGTCGCGCGGCGTGACCTGCCTGCCGGAACAGGTGTTCGTGACCGGCGGTTACCGTGCGACGCTCGAACTCGTGCTGCGCAGTCTCGCCCGGCCAACCGATCGCATGTGGTTCGAGGACCCCGGCTATCTGCTCGCACGCGGTTTTCTGGCCGAGACGGGCGTGCAACTCGTGCCGGTGCCGGTGGACCGCGAAGGGATCGACGTCGAACGCGGCATAGGTCTGGATGCGCACGCGCGCTTCGCACTGGTTACGCCGTCGCATCAGAACCCGCTTGGCCACACGCTGTCACTCACAAGACGCATCGCGCTGCTCGACTGGGCGGAGAAAACGTCGAGCTGGATCATCGAGGACGACTACGACAGCGAGTTCCGCTATCTGGGCCGGCCATTACCGGCTTTGAAGAGCCTCGACCGGCGTGATCGCGTGGTTTATTGCGGCACGTTCAGCAAGGTCATGTTTCCCGGTTTGCGGCTCGCGTATGCGGTGGTGCCGGAGCGGGCCGTGGAGCGGGTTGGGCGGGTGGCGCGCAGCATGAACGCCGGGTCGCCGCCGCTATTTCAGGCGACGGCGGCGGACTTCATGGAGCAGGGGCATTTTGCGCGGCATCTGAAGCGGATGCGTGCGCTGTACAGCGAGCGGCGCATGCTGATCATGCATGCGCTGGAGCAGGCCTTCGGAGAGCGGCTGATCGTCGACTTGCCACCAGGCGGAATCCAGTTCGCGGCGCAATTCGCCCAGGGTCCCGGCGGCCCGGTCGACGATGTTGCCGTCGCCTCGCGTGCCCGCGACGCGGGGCTCGCGGTGCTGCCGCTGTCGATCTGGTACGCGAACGCTCGCGCGCAACGTACGCCGCGCGGCCTCGTAATGGGCTTCGCGAACATTGTCGATGCGCGTGAAGCGGATCGTCTCGCGCGAATGTTGCGGGCGTGTCTGGACGAATGAGTCACACCGCGCACGGGTTGCTGAGCGAGGTCGTTTCGCGGCGGCGGTCGACCTTCGCCGCCGCCGGGACCTGAATCGAAACGACTTCCGTGAAGTGAATGCCGGGATGGAATCTGTTTCCGTTTTACGTCCCGGCTCCGGACGCCTGGGTTTCGATATCCTCTGCAAACCTCCGCATCAGCCGGACGAGTTCGTCGATTTCCGCCTCCTCCCACTTGGCAAACAACGCGCGGCCCAGCCGATCGCGTGCTGCATCCACCGCGTTGGTCATCGCCTTCCCTTTGGGCGTGACGACGACTTGCCGAACGCGACCGTCCTCGATACCGGCTCGCCGCTCGACCAGCCCGTGGCTCTCGAGTTTCCCCACCTGACGGCTGACCGTGGTGTGATCGCGCCCGACCCGTCCGGCGAGATCGACCACGCCAATGGGGCCTAGCCGCTCGACTATGACGAGCAACGGAAACAACGCACGATCGAGCGAAATGCCTGCCTCCCGGACCATTCTCTCGTCCAGTTCGGGGCGGTTCATCACGCTGACGATGCTGATCAATGCCAGATGCAACTCCCGGATACGCTCGGATATATGTGTATCTTGCACATTTCTTCTTGGCGACATACCATTCCTCCTATTGCGTGCATATTACACATAATGGGGCGGGTGATGACGAGAAATCCGGCTGTAGACGTGTTGATCTGCGGGGCGGGCGCCGCCGGTCTGACTCTCGCTATCGAGCTGGCGCGACGAAACGTGTCGTTCCGTTTGCTCGACAAGATGGACGATCCGTTCCGGGGCTCGCGGGGCAAAGGCATACAGCCGCGAACGCAGGAAATTTTCGAGGATCTCGACATCATCGATCGCGTGGTCGTGGCAGGGGGCGTGTATCCGCCGCAGCGCGAATATCGTGACGACGGCAGCTACGTCGAATCGGACGTCGTCGAGCATGCATCCCCGACGCCCGCCGAACCTTATCGCCTGCCGTTGCTCGTTCCTCAGTTCCTGACTGAATCGGTCATGCGCGAGCGACTCGCTGAACTGGGTCATCGGGTCGAGTATGGTTGCGAACTGGTCGGCGTCGAACAGGACCAGGACTGTGTGACGGCGCGTATTGCCGCTCAGGCTGGCGACCAGACCGTTCATGCGCGCTATCTGGTCGGCGCCGACGGTGGCCGCAGCTTTGTGCGCGCGGCACTCGGCATCGGTTTTCCAGGCAAGACACTTGGCGTGCGTGCCGTCGTGGCCGACGTCTTCCTGACGGGACTGGAGCGCGACGCCTGGCATCGATTCAACGAGGGTTCGATGGAGCGGCAGCTATCGCTATGCCCGCTCGCGGGAACGGATCTGTTCCAGATACAGGCGCCCGTTGCGCTGGAGGGCGATGTCGACCTCTCCGCCGCAGGCCTTGCTGCCATGGTGGCCGAACGCACTGGCCGCGACGATATGCGCGTCCACTCGGTGTCCTGGGCGTCCGCCTATACCATGAACGCGCGTCTCGCCGATCGCTACCGTGACGGTCGCGTGTTTCTCGTCGGGGATGCTGCGCACATTCATCCGCCGACGGGCGGCCAAGGGCTCAATACCAGCGTCCAGGATGCCTACAATCTCGGCTGGAAATTGGCAGCGGTGAGTGCCGGCGCTTCCGATGAGCTGCTCGATAGCTACGAGGAAGAACGCCGGCCAATCGCGGGCGACATGCTTGGTCTTTCGACCAGGCTTCTCGACGAGATGAAGCGGGGAGAGCTTCGGCGCGGCCGCGAAGTTCAGCAACTCGACATCGGCTACCCCGAGTCCTCGCTGGCGATGGAGTGTCCTGAACGCTCTGCCGGCCTGCTGCCAGGCGACCGCGCGCCCGATGCGCCCATTCGTCGTGCAACCGGCCATTCAACGCGTGTCTTCGAGTTGTTTAGGGGCACTCACTGGACACTGCTAGGCTACGACGTCGAACGCGATAAGGTGGCGCCGCGAGCTGGCCTGCGCATTCATACCTTTGGTGCTCGCGGTGATGTCATCGACGACGGAGGTCATTTCCGTGATGCGTACGCGCCGCAGTCCGGCGATTGGGTGCTTGTGCGCCCGGACGGTTATGTCGGAGCGATCGTCGCAAGTGACCGGATAGAGTCGCTGGAGCGTTACTTCCGCATTGGTGGACTAGCGCTCGCGAACTGATGAGTCTCGTATGCCTGTGGGAGCGCACATGGGTGTGGCGGCTGATGTGGCAATCGGCCATCTCACTCTCACTCTCTGGTTGATGCGCCAATCAACTCTGCCGCGGCCTGTGCAAGCGCTCTCGTCCGCGACGATTCACAGGCTAGTTCTCCGCTACTTCATTGAAAACGGACGTAAGAACATGGTCCGTCCAAACTCCGTTGATTTTCAAATACGATCGAGCCAAGCCTTCGCGCTCAAAACCCAGGCGTTGGAGTAACCGGCCGCTGCGCACATTCTCCGGACGGTAATTCGCCATTACGCGATGTAACCCGAGATTGGCGAAAACGTATGGAATTGCTGCCGCTAAGGCTTCGTACATCAGCCCCTTTCCTTCAAATCGCCTGCCGAGAGAGAAGCCGAGGTGACACGCCTGGAACGGGCCTCGTGCGATGTTTGTAAAGTTGCATTCGCCAACCAATTCGCCTGTTTCGTCCAGGAATAGAAACAGGTGCAACGCATTTCCTGAAGCAGAGTTCGCCTCCATCGACTGAAGCCTGCGATGAATCTCGCTCAAGTCGAAAAAGCTATCGGACCTAAGGGGCTCCCAAGGTTGAAGATGCGAACGATTGTCGAGATAAAAGTCGCGCAAGATGCCAGCGAACTCATCTCTCGCGGGCACCAATGTTAGCCGGGACGTTGCGATGCCACGGTCTGAAGTATCGAAAATCATGGCTGAATTATAAATTCCCGTGGGATACGGAGGAGCGGTCCTTGCGGCAATTGCTCTGTTCGAGGCGCAGGGGTCATCTGCTGGCTGTCGGTGTCGCTGCCTTCAGCGCCAACTCATCGCTCGCGCGCAATCCGGCGCCATAGGCGAGCTGCAGTGCGGTCTGCTGCTTCAGCTTCCCGACTGCTGCGATGAGCCGCCGCACCGCCTCCTGACTCAGGATGGCGGGCAACGTGCGGGGCACACGAACGGGATGCATCCTGCGCATCAGGCTGCTGGATCGCCAGCACCTTCATGCGCTGACGGTATGGAGGCAGTCCCAATCGGTATTGGCGGATTAGTGCCGATTCGCATAACCTGAGCCCCGTTACCGACCGATATAAAACAAAAGCGACGCTGTCGCGCACGCACGGAGACATCTTGAACAAGCCTCTCGACATCGCATCGCTCATTGATCGCGAGCCGCTTCGGCTCTATCAGTGGGGCATCTTCCTTCTTTGCTTTGCAACCGCAGTGTTCGACGGTTTCGATACGCAAGCCATCGCCTTTACGGGCCCGGCGATTGTCGCGACGTTCGGTTTGCGTCCGGGCGATCTTGCACCCATTCTGATCGCCGGGACGCTCGGCATGACGATTGGCGCGATGACGTTGGGTCTGATCGGCGACAGGATCGGCCGCCGTCCGGCGCTGCTCGTTGGCGTCGCTGTATTCAGCGTTGCGTCGCTGCTCACGGCGTTCGCGAGTAGCACCGTGCAGATTCTGGCTTTGCGATTTATCGCCGGCCTCGGCATGGGCGGCTGTACACCAGTTCTGCTCGCCCTTGCCGCAGAGTACGGCTCGGCGCGCCACAGAGGCTCGATCATGACAGGTGTTCTGCTGGGCCTGCCAGCCGGAGCGATGCTAGGTGGGCTGCTGGCGGCGCGCTTGATGCCCGTGATCGGATGGCAGGGCGTGTTCGTCGTCGGCGGAGGCGCGCCACTGCTGCTCCTCGTCGTCCTGTATTTTGCGTTGCCGGAGTCTCTGCAATATCTGGTCAGTCGGTCAGGCAACGACAGTGCGCAGCGTGTGCGCAACACACTGCGTCGCATCGTGAGCGTTGCGTTGCCGGCCGACGCGACATTCCAGGCCCCGAAGACGACTGCACGCGCCAGCGTTACCGCGCTGTTCAGCAATGGCAATGCGCGCAACACGGTTGCTATCTGGGCCGTCTATCTGTGCAACTGGGTTGCGTGGTTCATGTTCCTGTCGTGGCTGCCTACCGTGCTGAAAGCCGCGGGCCTGCCAGTTTCGCAAGCGCCGATGGGTACGGTAATCGTGAATGCCGTATTCATCGTCTGCGCCATTCCCCTCTCGATGCTGCTTCCCAGAGTAAGCACTCGCCGTTTGCTGATGGCGCTGCTAGGACTCGGCATTGCGATTTCCGTCGGGCTTGCTTATGCCGGGACTGCGTGGGGCCTGGTCTTTGCGCTTGCGGGCGCGGCAGGGCTTGGTATCGGCGGTCAGCAGATCGCGCTGAATTATCTGGTGGTGGGCGCCTATCCAACGACACTGCGTGCAACGGCGACCGGGTGGGCAATCGGAATGGGGCGGGTCGGTGCGATCGCGGGTTCCGCCGTGGGCGGTACGGTCCTTGCCCACGGAGGCCCGGGCGGATTCTATCTGGCGTTGGCCGTACCTCTTGCGGCAGCGATGCTTGGCGTCATCGCGATTCGCACGACCGCGCGCGAGACCGACAGCGATATTGTCGTAGCGCATTGATCCACCTCCCGATCGCGTGGGCTACCGAAGCGGCCCGAGGAAATAGCCTGCGCGATATCGGTGTGACTCACGCACGCTTCCACTACGAGAAGTTCTCGACAAACGACGTTGCATGACAACCATGACAGGCATGACCAGGAACCATCGATTTCAGAACAAAGTGGTCGTTGTGACCGGAGCGGCCCAGGGTATCGGGCGCGGCGTCGCCCTTGGTGCCGCGGAAGAAGGTGCTGCGGTCGTGCTGTGCGACCGTTCGGAGCTGGTGCACGACACCGCCGCGGAAATCACCGCGCGGGGTGCACGGTGCCTGACTGTCATTGCCGACCTCGAAACCTACGCTGGTGCAAGCCTGTTGATGCAGGCAGCGCTTGATACCCACGCGCGCATCGACGTTCTGGTGAACAACGTTGGAGGCACCATCTGGGCCAAACCGTACGAGCACTACGAGGAAGCACAGATAGAGGCGGAAGTTCGACGTTCGCTCTTTCCGACGCTGTGGTGCTGTCGTGCCGTCTTGCCAGCCATGATCGCGCAGCAGGGCGGTGCCATCGTCAATGTATCGTCGATCGCGACGCGCAGCATTTATCGTGTGCCATATGCAGCATCCAAGGGGGGCGTCAATGCATTGACCGCGAGTCTCGCATTCGAGCATGCGCAGGATCGTATTCGCGTGAACGCTGTCGCTACCGGTGGCACTGAAGCGCCTCCGCGCAAAGTACCACGCAATGCCGAAAGGCAAAGCGACCGGGAGGCCGGGTGGTATCAAGGTATCGTCGACCAGACGATAGCGTCCAGCCTGATGCATCGCTACGGAACAATCGACGAGCAGGTGAGTGCGATTCTGTTCCTGGCTTCAGATGAAGCGTCGTATATCACGGGTACGGTACTGCCTGTCGGTGGCGGCGACCAGGGCTAATGCGAAGGCTCGACCCAGCGCATCGCTGCGTTATATCCTGAAACATTGCAGCAGCGCGCCGTCCGCTGCACCGGGTATCAGCCCGTCCTCACAGACGCACATAGCGCAAGTGTGTGGCAGCAGGACCATCAAGAACCTTGTCAATGCGAAACCGCGGCCCGGGCTCGCGCAGGTTCTCGAAGAGACGCCGCCCACCGCCGAGCAACACGGGCGACAAGGCGATTTCGAGCTCTTCAATGACGCCCATGGTCAGGTACTGCTGGATCACATCGGCTCCGCCCGCAATACGAATATCCCGACTGCCTGCGGATTCCCGAGCGAGCTCAAGGGCACGCTCCGGCCCGTCATTGATGAAGTAGAAGGTCGTCCCACCCGGGCGCACCCAGGCTTCGCGTT
>NZ_JARESX010000092.1:0-22853 GCF_046026435.1 Paraburkholderia sp. RL17-381-BIF-C
TATTTTGCCGCTGCGCGGCAAGGTGCTTAATGTGGAGAAGGCAAGGTATGACAAGCTGCTTTCTTCGGAGCAGATTGTTACGCTGATCACCGCGCTGGGCTGCGGGATTGGTAAGGAAGACTACAACCTCGATAAGCTGCGTTATCACCGCATCATCATCATGACCGATGCTGACGTTGACGGTGCGCACATTCGGACGCTGTTGCTGACGTTCTTCTATCGGCAGATGCCGGAGATGATCGAGCGTGGGTATATCTATATCGCGCAGCCGCCGCTGTTCAAGATCAAGGCGGGTAAGGACGAACGGTATTTGAAGGATGAGGCTGAGGTTAATGCTCACATTCTGAAGCTGGCGCTGCAGGGGTCGGAGTTGTTGGCTTCTGAAGGGGCTACGCCGATTACTGGCGATGCGTTGGGGGAGTTGGCTCGGGCTTATTTGCTGGCGCAGGCTGTTGTTAACCGGTTGAGCCGGTTGTATGACGCTGGGGCGCTTGAGGCTGTGATGGATGGGATTGCGATCGATCTGTCCAGCGAGGAAGCGGCTGATGCGTCGGCTAAGGCTCTGGAAGCGAAGCTAAGGGATGATCCGTTGAAGCCTGAGGTTAAGGTTACGACGATGTATGACCCTGTGCGTGAATTGCGCTCGTTGCGGGTTGCTCGGACTCATCACGGGAATCAGAAGATCTCTGTGTTGGATCAGGATTTTCAACTTACTGCTGACTATCAGCAGCTGATCAATACCGCTAATACGTTTAAGGGGTTGATTGGGGTTGGCGCTGTCATTAAGCGTGGTGAGCGGAGTATGGCGGTTACTGACTTTAAGTCCGCTATGAAGTGGTTGTTGGCTGATGCTGAGCGGAATATTTCGAAGCAACGCTACAAAGGCCTGGGCGAGATGAATCCTGGGCAGCTTTGGGAGACTACAATGGATCCGACGGTGCGTCGTCTTCTTCGGGTGCAGATTGAGGATGCTATTGCGGCTGATGGCATTTTTACTACGCTCATGGGGGATGACGTGGAGCCTCGGAGAGCGTTTATTGAGTCGAATGCGTTGAGGGCGGGGAATATTGATGTTTGAGGACCTCCCTCTGCTGAGATAAGCGCATGAAGTAAGAACACAGGACCCGTAAGTTAAGAAACTTACGGGTTTTTTTATGGTTCTGACGTGTCCACGTCCCGCGGCATCCCAAGGGCATGCTCAGATATTTCTGTCGAAAGTTTTTTGCCGGTTCATTTACCCCCGCACCGGAGATTACGCACTAGAGCCGCCATCGAGTTCATTCCGCCGATATCATATTAAAGTATTCTCCCGCTTGCCGTCGCGACTGTGGCAACTGTCGCCCGTCTGCGTCGGCGGGTCTAATAATCTGAGAGCATGATATGAGCAGGTACTGCGGCGACGACGATTCGAAATCGATCCTAGAGGCGGCCGCGCATTGGCGCGACGCAGCGCTACTAGGCAGCGGTTCCGTCCTCACAAGCAAGCATCTTTGGACGTCATCGGCACTGGAACTGCTCGACAAGTAGTTCGTCAGAAGACCGGACCTCGGCGACGGTAAGTACCTAGAGAAGCTGAAACAGCAGCTCGCGCCCGTTGAAGACGCGGCTAAGCAACTGGTAGCGGAGATGATGTGGCTGCTATACCTATGCCCAAGCAGCCTGACCGCAGCCCATAAGCGGAATACCGTCCAAACCATCTGGGCATGGTCGGACGAACCATCGCCAACGGACTCGCGTTGGCTGGATGATGATGTTCTAGCGGGCGTTGGCAGTGCCGGTCCGGGCTTCAATCAGAATCAGTGGCGTGAGCTCGTCTTCCTCATCAACTTCCTTCGCCGCTTCCGTGAGCTAAGCCCCGATGAGCAACATGCGCTAATGGAAGACGGTTGGAAGTTCGACGAATGGCTGCGCCAAATTCCGGATTGGGAAGCAAGGCAGTTTCGTCACATGCTCCTCTTCTTATTGTTTCCGGACGACTTTGAGCGCATCTTCGGGAAGAACGACCGCAAGACCATCGTTCGGCACTACTCGAAGCGCGAGCGGCGCGAAGTTAATAGGATGGATGCGATCCAACTCGATCGGGAGCTGCATGCTATCCGGAAACGGCTCGAAGTTGAGCGAGGGACGACACAACTGGATTACTACGTGCCTCCGTTAAAAGGCGAATGGCGTAGTGAAACGTTCGCTGCTGCAACGGAGAGCCTAACGGATGAGCACATCCGGCAAGCATTGAGTGAAATCGATCAAGAAGGCGTGCCGGAGGATGCAGAGTCTACGGGCTACGATCTCTTCTTCGAAGGCAAGCGCTATCCGCCCAAGTTAGTTGTGTCGCTGGCAGTCAAATATGCCACGGGTGAACCACTAGATCGCGCCACATTTTCCGGAGGCGAAGCGTCCTCGGCTTTTCGTCTACTGCGACGTTTGGGTTTTGAGGTCGGTGCGAAAGATGACCCCGTCGGAGGTATTCCAGAACTGCTAGACCGTTTCCTGAAGCAAGCCAACAATGGAACGGAGCTTCAAACCCAAGGTTATCTCAAAGAGTATCGCGGCCTCAGGGTTCGATTAAGCTTTGGCAAGGGCGGCATTGCTCGGACTCCGTGGATTGCCTTTCTCGGGGGAGAACAGTCAGTCACCGACGGCATTTACCCTTCAATATTGTTCTTCAGAGAGCAGCAGCAACTCGTACTTTGTTATGGGGTAAGCGACGAGGAGACACCACGTCTGACTTGGGGCGAGCTTGGTGGAGTAGAGACCGTAAGGGATTGGTTCAAGGGGCGATATGGTCGGACGCCGGAGCGCTATGGATCTTCCTTCGTTCGGGCCGCCTACGACGTCACGCAGCCTCTTCCCATAGCGGAGCTGCAACAAGATTTGGACGATGCTATCGACATCTACAATCGAGCGCTCAGCGCCGATGATGAGAATCCACAGTTGGAAACGGATGAGGTTCAACAGGCCCACATGCCTCTACCTATCCGAGCCGATCTTCGCGAAGCGGTCGAGTCGTTCGGCACTGCTCTGCGCGCCAGTGGCGTGCAATTCGGAGTTCAGCATGAAGAACTTGTTTCAGCCTTCGTAGCTAGTCTGGTTGCTAAGCCGCTAGTCATCCTTACTGGTTTGTCCGGCTCTGGTAAAACACAAATTGCTATACGTTTCGGCGAATGGCTGGGAAGGGATCGGCTACACGTCGCGGCCGTGCGTCCGGACTGGACAGGCGCAGAGGTACTGTTCGGCTACGAAGATGCGCTCAAGCGAGAGCTCGACGGGCGACCCGCGTGGGCGGTTCCCGCTCCGCTGGAATTTATCTTGAAAGCCATTGCTGACCCACAGCATCCCTATTTGCTGTTGCTCGACGAAATGAACTTGGCGCACGTTGAGCGCTATTTCGCAGACGTACTGTCGGGCATGGAGTCCGGTCAACCATGCATCCCGAACCTGCATAAGGGCGCAGATGGCTGTTGGCGACAGCGTGTTGGCGCGGAGCCAAGAGTCCCCTTCCCGAGAAACCTATGGATTGTCGGTACGGTCAATGTCGACGAGACGACATATATGTTTTCGCCGAAAGTACTTGATCGTGCTAACACTTTCGAGTTTCGCGTGCATGCGAGCGATCTGTCGATCGAAGTCGCTAAGCCTCGGCCGTGTGAACCCGGAGATCAGGAACTGGTGAGAGGGCTCCTGAGCATCGCTAAAGACGATGGCTGGCATCGAGAGCATCCAAACGCGTTGGCCGGCGAGCTCTCCGTCCGTCTGCGACAGCTGCATGAACTGCTGAGCCGATACAACCTCGAGTTTGGGCACCGATTGTTCTATGAGGCAATGCGATTTGCTTCGCTCTCGGAAGAGGCGGGCATTGGAGGGCTTGGGGCGATCATGGACCGAATTGTCATGCAGAAGATATTGCCGAGATTGCATGGTTCGCGCCGACGTTTGGAGCTGCCTCTGCTGGCGCTTGCGCAGTTGTCCCGAGACCTACCCGACGCAGTCGCGAGCGACGAATTGCTGCCAACGGCAATGGTGGAGGAGGCGCCGGAGCTGGGTGCGGCTCTCCCTGCTGCCTACGCCAAGACGATTCGAATGCTTCGAAGCTTGCGTGCCAATCAGTTCGCCAGCTTTACGGAATAATTCGTGCGTGCCGTTTCAGAAGCTTCCGTTCCTCTTCACGGCCCGGCTGGGAAGGTCGTCGCACGGCTGCGCATCGCGGTGTTGCCGCGGAAGGGTGCGTCTTCCGGCGCGACCCTTTGGTCTCCCGGTAGTAAATCGGTATCGAGTGACTTATCGAGCAGTGTCGAGCTGTTGGAAGGCATGGAGTATCGATATGCTTGGGAAGATATTCAAAAAGACATCGACAGTCTGATTGCCGATCCCGAAGAGATCTTCCAAGCAGATACCTTTGAGGGAAAGACCGGTCGTCTGCGTCCTAGATTGGCAACAGGCACCATACGCGTTGTCTTACGCGCTGGCAACCACACCCTTGGTGAGTTGGAGCTTGAGGTTCGATCCCGCAAGCTCTCATACCCATCCGAATACCGTTGGATGCTGCGCGACATCGCGGAACAGATGACGGAGTTGGTGATGGATCGGTTCGCGGTCAGCGAAGCGCGCTTTGACCTCGATGACACACGCGATGCAGTTACCCTCTATCAGCGCTTCACATTCCTGCGTGCTTTGTTTGAAAGCGAAAGGTTCCAAGGCGCGCTTCGCGAGATCATCCGCCACCCACACACTGGGTGGGAAAGCACAAGCGAAATTGTGCGACCCGGCGCGGGGGTGCGGGCGGACTCGCAAGTACTCCGGCAGTTTGCGAGGAGCGGACCGCGATCGGCTTGGCCGGGCGGGCCTATCGCATCTGTCCCGTCTCGCCTAGCGCGTATGCGGACTGAGGCAACTCGCGATACCGCGCCCAATCGTTTCGTTAAGTTTGCCTTGGAGTCTTGGCGCCAGATGCTGGGCGATATTGATCAAGGTCTTGCTGAGACGCCGGCCACGCTCGTCACGACACGGGGGCGCAGAGAAATCGCCGCCGTGACGTCGCAGTTGGAAGAGTTACTTCATCAAGAACTGTTTACTGAAGTTGGCTCGCTCTCACGATTTCCCGCAGACGATCAAGTCCTCCAAAAACGCGAAGGCTATCGAGACATTTTCAGAGCCTACGTGGAGACTGAGTTTGCGGCCCGTCTCTCCTGGCAGTCAACACCTGAGGACTATGGCGCGGGGCAGCGCGATGTTGCAACGCTCTATGAGTATTGGGCATTCATTCAGCTTTCGCAGTTGGTGGCATCGCTGGTTGGCCAAACGTTCGATATGAGCCCACTGGTGCAGTCGCGGTCGAGTGGTCTTACAGTCGGCATCCGTACGGGAGTGGAGACCGTTCTATCCGGGGTCGTAGAACGCTTTGATCGGCGCATGAAGGTAGAGCTCTGCTTTAACCGAACATATCGGCGCGGCACGGCAAATAATTCCTCATGGACCAAGCCAATGCGTCCGGACTACTCATTGCTGATCAGTCCAGGCGAAGGAGAGCCAGCAACCTTCGAACCAATCGCTGTTCATTTCGATGCCAAGTATCGAGTCGAATTCGTCAAAGAAGTCTTCGGCTTGGATGACGAGGAAGAGGGAGCCGGGTCCCTGCAGGCGCCCGCAGGTTTGGAGCGCGGCGGTGCCTTGCGGACAGACTTGCTCAAGATGCATGCCTACCGTGATGCGATCCGTCGGACGGCGGGCGCTTACGTGCTCTATCCCGGTGGCGACGCCGAAGAGGTTGGTCGCCGGTATCCGGAATACCACGAACTCTTACCCGGGCTAGGGGCCTTCGTGTTGCGCCCAACCGACACCGGGAACGCGTGCGGTGTGTCGGCGCTAAGGCAATTCATCAGCGAAGTGCTGGATCACGTGGCAACCCGCCTCACTATGCATGAGCGCGGCCGGCACTGGCTGGAGGATGCTTATGGTCAGCAAAAGCAAGACCGGCTAACTCGAGTGCTCGCACCACCGCTGCCAGATACAAGCGTGCTCTTGGGATTCGTGAAGAACCGTGAGCACTGGAATTGGATTAGGGCACGTAAGGCATATAACGTGAGAGCCGAGGGAAGGCGCGGCGGTGTTCATGCCGGTGCGGCACTTCTGCAGAGCCAACTGTTGCTCCTCTACTGCCCGTCGACGGACGAGATCGAGCTCGCGCGTATTGTTTCTGATGCGGAAAGGGTTTCGACAACCAGCATGGCTGCAATGGGCTATCCGAATCCGAATGGGGATTACTGGTGCGTGCAGCTACAGTGGCTGCAGCAAGCACAGTGGATTGTTGGCCTCTCGTCTTCCTCGATTGACGTGTATGTCCGTGGGCTTGGGCTGGTCTATGGCGAACCAGCTTGCGCCATATGGAGCAAGGTTCGCTCACTCACTCGCACCGCGGAGTAATGCGTTATCAGGATGGTAAGGACCATTTTGCCGTCATCGGGAAAATGGTCCTGCATAGCTGTAAGTTGCACGAGAACTCAGCGCGCGGTGAGAGCCGTCAATTAGTGACGAGCAACTACGCAACTTCAGACGTAGAAATCGCGATCATGCTGTGAGCTCATTCGAATCTCAAGTTTTCTTATCTCACGCGGGCGTAATAGTCAGCCTGCCTTTCTCCACTTCTACCCGAATCCTCCCGCTAATCTCAAACCCTGCCGCCTCCAACCACCGCCCAGATAGCCGAATCCAAGGCGCAGGTGGCAAATCCGGAAAGAACTCGATATGAGCCGGCGCGTAGGTTTTCATCGGCCGCGGGCGTCTTTGTGACGAAATGGTCAAGACGCGTTCGGTAACAGGCGCAACTGCTTTATGATTGGCGTCAGCCATGATCAACTCCTATCGTTAGTAGGGTTGTTGTGGTCAGCGGGTCGTGTGGGTGGCAGCCCATGCGTCCCGCGCTTCATCTCCTTCCTCGTTCTCCTTGTGCTTGGCTCTCGGTGCTTTCGCGTCCTCTTCTCAATCATTCAGTGATGCTTTATAAGCACAACGTGCTGTGATAATCCGCTATGTTGTTAGGCATCCGATGTATTTTCTCGCATTGTCAGAGGTTGTGCAACAGCGTCCAACGCTTGGGGAGCAACAAAATTTGGCACGCGCTACGCCACGGAATTTGAGACGGATTAGCCCTGACGGGCGTTGTTTAAGATCGGGCTGTTGAAGCCCGATCGAAGTCCCGCATCTTCTCTCCTTTCTACTTAGAACAGCCACACGTGCCTGAATAGAACCCACCAACAATGCACAATGCATATTAGAGTGCCAATATAAGAAGCATTTAACATTCTCCAATAAATCGATTTGCTTAATCGCGTCAATGTTTTGTAAAATCGCGCGGTTACGCCGGGGCCCGTGAAAATCAAAGCAAACCAGAAGAGTCGGTATGGGTATGCATCACATAATCAATGGCTTCAACGGCGGACTGTCGCGGGATGAGCGTCTGTCAAACCTCTGCGGCCCGCTGCACAGTGCACGTGGAGCGCTAAGCCCATTGAATACACGGCTAGTCCGAGCCGCGTTATCGATGAAGCTCGCATGCCGAATCTATCCGCCGTCGCCATTAATTGCGTATTCCTGGCGCGCCAATGCAAACACATCACAGGAAAAATCTTCCACCCGAATCGGAAAATAAAACCGAGCAAGAAATAGCGCAATCCCAAACGTAAAAACAAAACCGCCAAAACGACCAACGAGCCAAACAAAACCGCACTGCTTAAGCGCCACCCAAAAGAGACCACCGTGAACCCCTCCGACCTGCTCCGCGCCTTCGCCTCCCCGTCCCTGACGCAAAGCAACCGCGCCTTCCGCCTGCACTGGGGCTCAGCCCAGTCGAGCCTCGAGCAGGTGCTGATCGCGCATCGCATCGACATCAGCGAGGGCCTATGCTCAGGCATCGTAGGTCACGTGACATGTCTGTCGACGCGTGCGGACTTGCCGCTCAATGCGTTCATCGGCTTGCCGATGTCAGTGCAGATGGTCACCGACCGTGGCGCCTTGCACCCGATCTGCGCGATCGTCACCGACGCGCGCGCGGGCCAGTCGGACGGGTCGCTGGCGACCTACCAGTTGACCATGCGCGATGCGTTATCGGTGCTGGAGGGGCGGACCAATACGCGCATCTTCCGCACGCTGAGTGTGCCCGATGTGATCGAGAAGCTGCTGGGCGAATGGCAGAAAAAAAGTCCCGCGCGCGCGTTCGACTTCGACCTGTCGTCGCTGGATCGCGCGAAGTATCCGGTGCGCGAGACGCTGTTGCAGTTTCACGAGTCGGACGCGGATTTCATCCGGCGGCTGTGCCGTCGCGTGTGGCTGCGTGGTTCACGGCGGCGAGCAAGCGGGGCGCCGCGCCATCGGCCGACGGCGCCGGTGAATCGCCGGTGCGCACGCTGGTGCTTGGAGCGCCCGATGAAACTGCCGCAGCCGTCGGCCGGCACGGCGCGCTATCACCGCGACGCGGTCACCGAAGCGCGCGATTCGATCACGCTGTGGTCGGCCTCGCGTCAGCTCGTGCCGGGCAACGTGCAGCGCGCGAACTGGGACTACAAGAGCGCGTCGGTGATCGTCGATGCCACCCCAGCATAGTCGAGAACTTAGGCGCGCCCAACCATTGATGAATGTCGAGATTTCGCTGTCCCCGCCGGCTCCTCGCATGCGTGCCATTGCTTCAGTCCGATCGCTACGGCTGTCGGCGTTTCATCTTTGATGAAGGCGCATGGCAAGCAGTCGATACGCTTCGGGTTTGTCGACAGTTGGAATTCGAGTATGACGCCCTGTTTGCGTCAATCCGGCACGCGAAAGTTCTTAGTCTTGGTAATCGGAATACTTTCGCGAATCGCCACGGACTTTTTCGGCGGGATACTTGACCCCATTGATATCCATTTTTTCCAAACAGGCTTGATAGAGGTCGACATCAAGCTTGTCTGCTAGGCGGACGAGGTAGAGCAATACGTCCGCCATTTCGTGACGAATGGCGGTTTGCTTGCCGTTGTCCAGTTCGCTCTTGTGCCCGGTGGTCAGCCACTGAAACGGCTCCAGTAGCTCACTCGCCTCGACGCTTAGAGCTGTCGCTAGATTCTTTGGCGTGTGAAATTTGTCCCAGTCGCGTTCATCCGCGAACTGACGAACGAGGTCGCGCAAGCTAGCAAGGTCACTTTGCATTTCAAAGTCTCTTCGGGGTGGTGGCTTCCCCAGACGGCTGAGCAACGCCAATGGGACGGTGAACCCAGTCTACCGCGCTTACCTAAGCCCACCCGTAGGCAGAGAAGAAATTAGCGTGCAACCAGACTCACATGCATCGCCGTGTTGCGCGACTTCCAAGCCTTTGTCGCGAGCTTTCGACGTGGCATGGGCAATGTGGTTATCCCCGTGTTTGGGACAGGACACAGGGTTCCCGATTCTCGCGACGGGCTACCTCGTGAAAAAACAGTTCGCCTATCCACCCAGCACTTCGCCATTCGAACTGGTACGGTCACCGACCCTTATGACGCCCGGCATGACGCTCCCCATCAGTTGAGTCGATATCCGATGTCATCGACTACCGTTCTCGCGCGCTGAATCGGCTTCATCAATCAATCGGCAAACATCCCTTCCGTCAGTTTCACCGGCTCGCCATCGACAGAAAACTTGTACTGCATGACGTTCTTGTTCTCCAACGTGGAAAAGGAGATTGCCACGCCGCTAGTCGAAAATTTCCTATCAACCTCTTCGCCTGCGATTTTTCCCGAAACAATAGCGGCAGAATACGGCGACAGAGCAGGGGGCATGCTCAAGTCTTTCACCAATTTGCGCATCTTCGGATTTTGCGCTGACTTATCGACAAGGCTCGCTTCGTAGATATATTTCCAGCCGGTGATCTTCTTGAGGTGATCCGCGATGTCGTCATCCCACTGATATTTTTTCAGCAACTCCGCCAGCGTGATAGACGAATTCCTGCTGACTTTCACGCAACAAAGCACGCTGTTCTTTGTGCCGGCATCCACCAACCCGCTGAACATCGTATCGTCGGCAATTTTTTGATCGACGAAAACAATATTGTGGCGCGCCGCATTGGCTCCGCCGTTAGCACCGGCAACAGGAAGTTGCTCCCACACGCCAACGATCGGGGCTTGTTGGGCATTCGCAAAATTACAAATCAAAGCGACAAAAACTGATACTGCGATCCTTCGCATAATTTTCCCTATTAATGATATAAAGAGAGCGACATCGCTCGCATAGTCTCAGCAATTCATCAATGCTTCCGGTAACGCGACACCTCAACAAAGACGCCGTTGTCTGCGCCGTAAATCGTATCGACTACCACGACGATCTCGTTCTTCTGCGATAACCATACGCACTGCCCTTCGCCTACATCTGAGCAGGCTTGCATCTCCGGCCGCCCCGCACAGTGACCATCCGTTGGAGCGCATTAGAGTGCGTCCTTTGCGTGATATTGGGCCCACCCAGATATAAGCATCTTTTCTACGCACGTTGACATAACTTTCGTTCTTCTCGATGTGCCGCATACCGAGATAGTGCAGCGGTACGGCGTCAGCCGCCGGAGACCGACCAATAGACAGTGCGGACAAAAGGACAACCACAAATTTGCTGATTCTTTCTGCGGTCGGTTGAAAAATTAATCGCCTACGTGGGGCATTGATATCTGAACAAATGCACCGCTCAATCAAAATTCATTACAGCACTCGGCCCTGCCCCGCCCTGCCGCTACTCTCCGCAATTTATGGTGACACGGTCGCGACAGGGACATCGACAGCAATCGTGCTTGCCCGCCCACCCGACATGTCGAGTAAAAATTTCTTATCAACAAGTGCGCTGACTATCGCCCCGCAATAACTACCGGTTTAACAATTGATTTCCTAGTTTGGATTGCCGCTTTCGTCTTACCTTTTGTATTATCGCGGATAATGCTGCCAGCTTCGCGCGCATCGTCGTGCGATGCCATTTGCATATCCCATTCGAAACCGGTGGGGATCGGCGTTTGGCACGGATTTGACAAGCTGCAATTGATGCATTCAACAGATTGGAATTGCATCCGGAAAAGATTCAGATTTCCCTGTCGGTCTTTATTAGACCGACCGCAATAGTCAGACTAGCCTTCCATCCATAAGAAAGCGAAAAACGAAAGGATTCGCGATGAGCACGCAAGACGGGATAAGCGCCATCACGGGCGGATTAATTCAGCAAGACCGCCTGCTTAAACTCGACACGCCGCTGGGGACAAACGCACTGGTGCCGCAGCGTGCGGTCGGCCGCTCGCGTATTGGCCGTCACTTCGAATTTACCGTCGACGTGGTATCCACGTCGAGCAACGTCGAGCTCAAAGCCCTGACCGCACAGCCAGTCACACTGTGGATCCAGCAGGCCGACAAGTCCTATCTGCCGCACAACGGCTATGTGCATACCGCACGGCGTCTCGGATCGGATAGTGGGCTCACGAGCTATCAATTGGGCTTCGCGTCGTGGATGTACTTCCTGAAGTTCCGCCGCGACCAGCGCATCTGGCAGGACAAGAGCGCAGATGAAATCGTGACGGACGTATTCAATGCGCATCCGCAAGCGCAAGGGATGTTTCAGTTTGCCTTGTCGCAGCCGCTGCCGTCCCGTTCATACTGCCGTCAGGATGAAGACGACTGGAACTTCGTGCACCGCCTGCTGGAGTCGGAAGGTCTGTTTGGTCTCTGGCAACAGGCGCAGGACGGCAAATCGCATACGCTCGTAATCACGGACCGGTTGGCGACCACGAAAGCCATGTCTCCGGAAGCGGTCAAGTTCTACCGGGCGGGGACCAGCAGCGAGACTGACGCGCTGACGCAGTGGTCGGGCACGCGCACGTTGCAGAGTACAACGCTCACCACGCGCACGTTCGACTACAAAAGTCCCTCAACCCAGTTCAACCCGAAAGGCACAAACGTGCCGACCATGCCCAACCAGGGCTCGCTGCCAGATCAGGCCGAAGTGTATGAATACACGGGCGCGTACACCTATCCGAAACAGGATCGTGGCGACCAGCTGTCCAAATTCCGGATGGAAGAATGGGAATCGCGCGCAAAGCGCTTCCATGGCGAGGGGGGATTGCGAGGAATCGACGCCGGACTGCGCTTTACACTGAGCGGCCATCCGGATCACGATCGAGACGCGGCTGACCAGAAAGAGTTCGCCGCGATCGAGACCTCGTGGGTAATCGAAAACAACTTGCCGATCGGCGGCCCGGCGGCGGGTTTTCCGAACAGCTTGCAAGCGACATTGTTGCAGGTGCGCGACAGCCACACGGGTGTGAGCACATTCAAGGTGCCGCACGCAGATGGCTCGGAAGGGTTTTATCGCGTGGAGATAGAAGCTCAGCGCACGACGGTCCCGTATCGCAGTCCATTCGAACACCGGAAGCCGCAGACGCATCTCGAGTCGGCGATCGTCGTCGGGCCAAGCGGTGAAGAGGTCTATACCGACGAGCTGAACCGCATCAAGGTGCAGTTCATCTGGGACCGCCTGAACAGCGGTGACGAACAGGCTTCATGTTGGGTGCGGGCGGCACAGGCGGATACCGGGAACGGCTACGGCGGCGTTCACATGCCGCGAGTCGGTGAAGAGGTGCTCATCGATTACGTCGGCGGTGATTGCGACAGGCCGGTTGTCATATCGCGGCTCTATAACGGCGCGACGAAGCCGCAATGGCATTCCAACGGTTTGCTGTCTGGCTACCGCTCGAAAGAGTACGGCGGCACCGGTTACAACCAGATGGTGATGGACGATGCCACGGGCCAGAACCGTGTGCAACTCTACAGCAGCAGCGCGAATTCGCAATTGCACCTCGGTTATCTCGTGCAGCACACGGATAACAACCGTGGTGCGTTTCTCGGTAACGGCTTCGATCTGAAATCGGATGCCTACGGCGCAATCCGTGCGGGTCAAGGCTTGTACGTGTCGACCTATTCGGCCACGGTCAACCAGCCGCTTGATGTGAGCCAGGCGAACAAGCAACTGGTCAGCGCGGAAAGCGTGGTCGAGATGCTATCGGAGGCAAGTAGCGCGAATCAGGCGGAAAGTCTCGAGGACGGTCAGAACGCACTGAAGAAGTTCACCGATGCTACCCAATACAGCACGTCCGGCAGCAGCGGATCCGGTGGCCACACGGCGGGCGGTGGCACAGGCAACGCTAACGGCTTCTCGACACCGATCATGCTGGTGGCGAGTCCCGCGGGTTTGGGCCTGTCGACGCAGGACTCGACGCAGATTACGGCTAATCAGCATGTGAACATCGTAAGCGGGCAAAGTACTCACATCGCGACGGGCAAATCTTTGCTCGCTAGCGTATCGGAGAAAATCAGCCTCTTCGTGCAGAACGCCGGAATGAAGTTGTTCGCGGCCAAGGGCAAAGTCGAAATCAAGGCGCTAAGCGATGAGATGACGCTTGCCGCGCTCAAGGATTTCACGATCACCAGCAGCGAAGGCAAGCTCGTGCTGTCGGCCGACAAGGAGGTCTGGATCGGCGCAGGCGGATCGTATATCAAGATCACGCCCGACGGGATCGAGAACGGGACAACGGGCAAGATCCTCGAAAAATGCGCGACATGGGACAAACCCGGCCCAGCATCGATGCGAATTCCTTCGCCCCTCACTAGCGTTGTAAAGGGTTGTTCGTGGAAGACCGCGGCGGCATCGGCGGACAGTGCGTCCAGCGTTATCCTGGATTGAGGCGACCATGGAATCGTTGAACTATCGCAATGCGAATGCGCCGCGTGTTGCAGCCAATATGAACGAGCAAGCGGCTGAAATTTCACCCGTCGACCAGACAGTCGGCGTGCTGAGGGCATACTTCAGCCGACGTCCTGATATGCATTGTCTGGTTGCGATAGATCCAAGTCGACTCGGTTTCCCGAAGAGTCTGCAACAAAAGATCCCCGTCTCCGAACAACCGCACGCGATCGTAACGATCGCGCACGAGGCGTTTCCTGACGAACACCGCCCCTACCTCGTCGAACTCAATCTCTCAACGCCGGACGGCTTGGAATTGCTGGCGGAAAGCGTACACCTTGCATTCGAAGACCGGCATCCGGACTCCGTGGCCCAAGGCCTTGGACAGCGTGTCGGCGGCTGGCTGGCCAGCAACGGCTCGGCGGATGTTGTCGCCGCTCACTGGTCGCAACAAATATTGCAGACGGATAGCCGGGGGCGCCAGTGCGCATTGCGCTTTTACGACTCGCGCGCTCTTAGTTTGCTTTGGCCGATGTTGTCGCCCGGCCAGCGACAAGCGCTACTAGGACCGGTGAGCGCATGGCATGCATTGGATGCGTGCGGCAAGTCCTGCATTTACACGAGTACGGATACATTACTAGCCGATCTGACTCTAACCGATGCCCAGTGGCAGGCAACTCATCGTCACGGACTGGTCAATCGGGCGCTTGGCCTGCATATGCAGGTCATGGAGCGGCAGCCCGATCCGCAAGAGGTCGAGGCCGCAGTCGCTAGCGCCGCCCGCGCGGAGCAATATGGCTTAAACGACCGCGATGACATCATCGCGTTCATCGGTCACGCGCTGGCTTGGCATCCGCTGTTCGATCGATATCCGAAAGTGACACAGGCATTGCAACAAAGGGAGCCGGACGACTTTTATACGGCGGCTGTCAGCGAACTGTCTCCGGACGACATAGAAGAAATCCAGCGCGGTAATTGGGTTAACGAAAAGTCGCTTTCGTCAGCGGCACGGTAATCGACCTAGACCCATTTGCGGGCCGTCAGAGTACGAAAAGAGTGTATGGATCCGACCGAACAACACTGCGCCAATTGCAAAAAGACTGGCTTGCCTATCTTGCCCGTGCGCTATACCGTGCTCCCAAAAACCGTTGCTGCCAAGCTGCCGGGCGGTATTAGCGGCACAGGCGTCACGAATATCGAGTTACATGAGCATCACTACGGCTTGCGCACGCTGCGTGAAGGCTGGCTATACCTGTTTTACGTCAACGGCGCGCGCGGCAGTAACTACTGGGAGGCTTATAAGGTCACGCAGGATGGTCGCCTGTGGAAGCAAACGTTGCCACTCACGACTACCCCGACTACGCACCCCGCTTGCGCGCAAAAAAGCATTGCCGTCCCGATGGACCTGATTGCGATCGAGCAGCCGGAGAAATGTACGGGGCGCGTCTATATCGCGTTTTCGGAAATCACCTGGCATAGCGATATCTTCAAGCAGTACGCAGACAACGAGACGCTGCGAAATAAGCGGATGCAGTGGATCGAGCCGGCGAGATGGATCAAGGGCAGCAAAGACGAAAACGGACATGCCGTGGTTGCGACGGAGGCGAGTATCGACGATGTCGTCGAGTACATGCCCGGCCTGGATCCTAAACTACTCGAACCGCAGCGATTGTTGGAACCGAAAAATGCAGCATTGAGCGATGAGAGCGGCAGTTACAAAGCGGATTGGGTGAGGAAGGAAGCGACGCGATACCCTCTGCACGTCCGTCAGGCTACCCCTGCGTCCGCGAGCGGTTCCCTCGTTGAACTGATGAACAGCGTCGGCGAGACGGAAGGCGGCAAGCATCAGCCTCCAATGCTGCTGGCCTTGTGGGACGGTATCGGCAACGTGCACGAATTGAACGGATTCCGCAACGATCCGGCATCGTGGTTCGACCAGTACGTCACCGAGCGCGCGCTGCAGGTCACGGCGATGCACAATATCGACGCTGCGCACAAGATCGTTCAGTCTCGCCAGGAGCAAGCGCTCAACAATCAGGAGAGCATGGCGAGGCAAGCGCATGAAATGACGCCGCTCGGCCGACCGGAAGCGCAGTCTGCGCTGGCCGCGCAACGCGCGCGAGCGCTAGCCGGCGCGGACGCGGCGCGGGCAACCCAAATCAACGCCTATTACGATGACATGAACTGGATGGCTGCCAACAATATACCGGGCAGTTATCAGACGCAGTTGATTCAGACGGGACGGATGAGCAGCGCGGGAAGTGCCAGCTCGACTGTGCCTTATACCGGAGCATATCGCGACGATGTCATGAACAAGGCGCGTGCTTATGCCCAGGCACGCCCCGGATTCCATGACCGTAACGTGAAGGACAGCACGACACGTGCGTGGTCAGTATACGAAGCGCGCCTTAAGCGGAACAACATCGAGGCCTTCAGGAAGAACTATGAAGGCTTGCAATCGACGGTTTATCAACTGCAGGAGATTCGGAGCGACGACGTAGGGAAGTGGGTCAACGCACCACTGCTGTTAGCCGCGCTCGAAGACTGCCATCCCGGCGACACACATGACGCCTTGGTTTTTGAGGCCGTTGTTTCCGACGCTGTGATCGGTCTGGCGTCCACCCCAAAAGGTAGGACGGTTGTGGATGGTTTGCTGACCCAATGGGATCCGACGCAACCCGGCAGCCTGATCTGGCGTGTCGTGGCCATGAATCAGATGGACGCCCGCCAGGAACTCGGCCAGGCGCTGAAGGCCGCGCAAGCGCACAAGGGTACACCGCTCGAAACAGGCTTCGAAACGTTCGCGTCGATTGCGGCTTCCACCAAGAAGCTGGTTGGCTACTATAAAAGCCTTGCCCAAACGGCGCTGGAAACCGACCCCAAGAAAATCACGCCGCTCGCAGCGTTATTCCAACGCCTCGGCGCGGATCAGTTCGGTATGAGCGTCGGTGATGCGATCTTCGCCAAGTTCAGAGTCAACCAGATTGGTGATTTTGTCGGTGAGAAATTTATACAATCGATTCTGTTGCAGCGCGCTGGCGTGCCTTATGAAGACGCCATCGCGCTGGTTCGCAAACAGGCTGAGCTCGAGAAAATAAGCCGCCTCGACACAATCAAGCGTCTGTTGGCGGCGCGCGCGGCTTTGCGCAGCCCGGCTCCTGAAGGGGCGCCTAACGCGACCAAAGAGTTGTACAAAGCCTGGGACAAGATCAAGCTCACTGACGAAAGCAGAAAACCGCTTCTTATGGGACGTATAGCCGTTGTCAGCGGATTACTGGAAGCGGTTAATTTCGTTCATCTCATCGCGGGAGCACAAGACAAGGACAGCAAGCTCAAACTGATGCAATCGGGCGCGTCGCTATGCTCGTCACTCGTTACTATCAGCATGACGCCTTACTACGCGGTGTTGAAAAATTCGACGCGATCTCTGACTTGGAAGCTGGTGGGGGGAGGTCTGAGCAGCTTTGGTACATTTGTCTCAGCATGGCTGGATTCGGAAAACGTAGATACGGCCATTGTGAAACACCAATTTGACGTGGTTGGAGTGTTGGGTATCAAGACGCTTGCGGGTGGCCTGTCAGGCACGGCAATTCTCCTGGATGCCATCAGCACATCAGCTCCGTTACTCAAGAAAATCGCGTCGCGTTATGGCACAGAAGCAGTGATCGCAGCAGTTGAAACGGTATCCGAACGAATTGCCGTGATTGCAGGGTTGCGCGCGATTGGTATGTTAGCTGGTTGGGAAGCAACAATCGGTTTGATCTTGCTGCAGGCGCTAGCTGACTGGCTCACACCGGATGAGTTGGAGGCGTGGTGTTCGCGGTGCGCTTTCGGAACTGGGCAGGAAACCTTTTATCGCGTGACCGATCACAGCGTTCCGCTCTACACAAAGAATTCTGAGCAGGACAAAGATTTTACCGATGCCATGGCCAAGGTCTCATGAAGAACAAGGAACAACAAATCTCCACTGTCCTGCTACGCGGCACCATTGCGAAGCTCGAGCGTTCACGCCGTAGTCACGACTTCGTATTGACACAGGTGCAGCAACGACAGGTTGGCGCTACCGCCGTGGGTGCGGCAGCGATGGGCATGGGTGCGGCAGGCATGGGACTCGTCAGTATGGCGTCCAACTCGGACGAAGAAGCTGATTGGGTGGAGTTTGAACTCGACGGCAAGAAAATGCAGGGTTGGCTATGGCTATTGCCAATGCGCAACGGAGATGAAGTCGAAGTCGTCGCAGAGAAGGTGGCAGACGATCGCTACATCGTCTATTCGGTTAAGCGCGATGGCGACGATATCGTGGCAATGTATCCGCATGCCACCTCAGGCAGAAAGGCGCACTACCGAAACATGACGAAGATCATGCTGTGGACTTTTTTTGTCCTTTACGCAATTTTTGTCATCGGGACGTACTTTAAGGGTGCATTTTCAAGCGATCTCTATGCCTATACGGTTTCCATGGCCACGATCGGTGTCGGCGGATTTATCGTATTTGGCATCATTTTTTATCGGGTCTCCCTGAGGTTGATGGGCTTCGTTCGTTTAGCTGAGGCAGTTTTTAGAACCTATGGTTGGCCAGACGTTCAGAATATCGACCTGCGAAAGACCTCACGCGAACACCGTGGAACTAATACTCTGTCGAACTATGGGCGCCACTACTTCCGATACAAGCTAAATGTTGGTTCACAGGCGTAAGGACGGCTTACGCGAGGCTATGCAAGAACCCAAATTTCACTTGCAACCGATACTGCTGCGGGGCACGATCGCCAACCTGCAGCGCTCCCGGCGCACTCATGATTTTGTGCTCACTCGATTCCAGCAAAATGCGGTCGGCGCAACCGCCATGGGTGCGGCCGCAATAGGTTTGGGCGCAACTGGTATTGGACTCGTGAATATGGCATCCGACGCAGACGAGGAAGCCGACTGGGTCGAGTTCGAACTGGACGGAATGCAGATGCAAGGCTGGCTTTGGCTCTTGCCGATGCGCAATGGCGACGTTGTAGAACTCGTAGCCGAGAAGGTGGGAGAAAACCGATACGTCGTCTATTCGGTCAAGCGAGACGGAGACGACATCGTTTCCGTCTATCCGCATGCTACCGCGGGCCGCAAGCAGCACTATCGCAGCATGGAAAAAATCATGTTCTGGGCTTTCGTGCTCGTCAACGCAATCGGCGTGTTTGCGATGCACAGGCCGGGAGACTTCGGCGATAACTTTCTTTCGTTTGCCGCGTTCATGGGCGTCGCGATGGCTGCAACCCTTGTCGTCTTTTTAGTTATTTTTTACCGTGTCACCAAAAAAATGATGGGCTTCGTTCGGCTTGCCGAAGCCATTTTTAAAACCTATGGCTGGCCAGACGTGGAAAACATCAACCTTCGCAAGACTTCATGCGAGCACCGCGGAACCAATACCCTCGCGAATTACGGCCGCTATTACTTCCGTTACAAGTAAATCATTCGTAGAGCACGCGATGGACACCAATAAGGTTTGGCAATGTTTCACGGTAGAGAAGGAGACGACTTCATGATGAATCTCATTCGTCTCGATGACGATACCGATCATGGCGGCAAAGTGATCACCGCATCGCAGACCATGTCTTTCGATGGCCGCTTTGTTGCTCGCAAGGGAGACGAAGTTTCCTGTCCGAAGCACGAGGATGTGAAACCCAACGTCATCGTTGAGGGAGACCAGTCGATGACGGACAACGGTGTCCCGATCGCGCGACATGGTGACCAGGCGACTTGTGGATGCAAGTTGATCTCAAGCTTGGTCTGAATGCGGCGAGCCCAAGATCACGCGAAGCACAGCGTAACCATTGAGTAGCGGTGGCGCGAAAGACCCTGACCCTTGCGTCCAATACTCGAACACGAAAAATCATCATGGCAACGACCGAACAAAAATGCGCTAACTGCGAGAAGACAGGTTTGCCGATCCTTCCGGTGCGTTACACCGTACTACCGCAGACCGTGGGGGCGAAACTGCCGGCCGGCATTAGCGGTAAAGGTGTAACTGATGTCTCTCTGACGGCGCATCACTACGGTCTGCGCACATTGCGCGAAGGGTGGCTCTACCTTTTCTATGCGAAGGGCGCGCGTGGCAGCAACTACTGGGAAGCCTATACGGTAACCGAGGATGGACGCTTGTGGAAGCAGCCCCTGCCACTTATGACTGCTCCGGCGATTCATCCCGCCTGCGCTCAGAAGAGCATCGCCGTGCCAATGGACATTATCGCGATTGAACGTCCGGAAAAGTGTGGCGACGTTTATATCGCCTTCTCTGAGTACCCGTGGCACAAGGACATCTTCAAACTGTATGCGGGCGACGCAGCACTTCGCGTGCAGCGCATGCAACGCATCGAACCGGCGAAATGGATCACAGGCGCAAAAGATGAACACGCTGCGGTTGCGACCGAGCAGAGCATCGATGCCGTCGTCGAGTACATGCCAGGTTTCGATCCCAAGTTGTTGCAATTGCCAAAACAAAAAGTCAGCAACCCAAACGGTAGTGTTAACGCGGACGTGTTGAAACACGAAGCGACGCGCTATCCGTTGCATATACGCCAGGCGACACCGGCTTCAGCGAGCGCCGCGCTTGTGAGGCTGATGAATGGCGTTGGTGAAACCAAAGCGGGCAAGCATCATCCCCCAATGCTGTTGGCACTTTGGGACGGCATCGGTAACGTGCACGAACTGAACGGTTATCGCAACGACGCTGCCGTCATGATGACACGCTATGTACAGGAATTGCCCAAAGAGATTGATGCGTTGCAGTCAATCGAAGCGGCGGAGGTCGCGGTAAAAAACGGCGCAGTTGCTTCAAAAAGCCGCTGGCGTTCGGCTCGTCAAGCAGGCTGGGAGGCGATGATCAATTCTCCCGGCGCGATGGATGGCATACCGACGATGCTGACGCCCGAACAGGAAGCAGCTTCGGAGAAGAACATCGAGGACGCGGGAAAGATCAGTCCGGCTGAAGCTAAAGAGATCGGCGAGGCGGAGTGGCCGAAATACCTGGCGAAGCTTAACAAATCCAGATTCCAGCAGTTTCGCGGCGCATTCCACTCTATGCAAGCTACGGTGAACCAGCTACAGGCTGATCGTACGGCGGACGTTGCCGCATGGCTGAAAGCACCGCTGTTGCTCGCTACCCTTCACGATTACCATGAGAACGACGTGCCTAATGGCACCGCGTTCGAGGGCGTAGTGAACGAGGCGATCAATGGGCTGCCTTCCGAAGAGAAAGGCGCGCAGGTCGTGGCCGATTTGGTGAATAACATGGATCCCACACAACCGACGAGTCTGGTGTGGCGAGCTTTTGCATTCAATCAGAAACAACCCAAGGTGGAAATCAAGGAATTGCTTGCGAAGGCGACGGCGTACAAGGCGACGCACGCAGAAGAGACCGCAGAGATTCTCGAGAAGATCGCCAAGCCGTTGGAGAAGTTAAAAACGTTTGTCGAATTTCGCGAAAAAATGGGCGAAGTGAAGGAGCATGAGTATGCGATCTCAGCTACCGAGCGCGCCGTAAAAAAACTGCAAGTCGACCGCCTGAGCATTACGATCGCCAATGCGCTTTTCAGGTGGACAGGGATGGGTAAAGTAAGCGATTGCGCGGGAGCATTCCTGATACGCGGTGCGCTTATGATGCGGGTCGGGATTAGCGAGGCCGACACCCTTGGGCTAGTCAAGGAATCGGCGAATGTCGAACCGAAGTTGCGCGCCAAACTGGAAAGTGGTTACCGCGGATTGCGCGCAAAGGGCGTGAAAGCTGCGGAAGCATATGCGCAAACGCTTGAGGCCTTGGCGTCAGATGAAAAGGGGCTCGTGCTCCGGGCGAAGTGGAACGCAGTCAAGTTGACCAGCGAGGGTGCGGAGGCCGCCGCGGGGATCAGAATCGGCGGAACGTTGGCGATCATTGAGTTGTTCGGCTTTGGTGCCAGTCTGGCAAAAGTCGATAAGAGTGGGGAAGACTATGCGATGCTGGTGGCGAGCGGCTTTTCAGCTTCATCTGCCTGTTTGCAAGCCTCGAGCAAAGCCATGGCCGCGATGGCGAAAGATGCCACCCAAACGATAGCCAATCTGAAGTCAATTATGGGTTATTTCGGCGGAGCATCCGCAGCAATTGGCGCGTTTTTCGACGCAAAAAAGGTTGAAGAAACCGGTCGAGATGGCAGGTTCTGCATCGCAACGCTTTACTTTATCAAGGCGGGCCTGGGGTTTCTCAGCACCACTGCCAACCTCTTGACGGCTTTAACGTCAAGCGCACCAATGATCGCCCGAATGAGCGCCGGCCGCGGCATAGTGTGGCTCGGCAAAGCCAATGCAGGTCTTTTGGGAGCGGCGGCGAGAACCGCGAAGTTGGCAACGGCCGCTGAAGAGGGCACGACGGCTGCTGCTCGAGCGGCCGCCGCAAATGCGATCGGCAGAGACGCTGTCGGCGCGGCAGCGGGAGAAGTTGTTGTGACCGTCGGCGAGCGCGGTGCACTGCTCATGATAGGGCGAGTTGTGCTCTTTATGGCGGGTTGGGAAGTCGCCGTGGTAATTACCGTGATTCAAGTCCTTATCTGGTATTTCTCAGATAACGATTTGCAGACCTGGTTTGAGAAATGTACCTTCGGCAAGGCACCGAACACGCCACCTTGGGCGGTCGGTAAACAGCACGAGGAATTTGAAAAGGCGCTGAAAGGCGTTGGATTAGAGGCAACCGAGGGTTCTGAATGACTATCGAAACAACATCGTCAACCCCCACACAACTGTTACGCGGGTGCATGGTTAATTTGCGTAAAACACGTTGCAATCAGGACTTTTTCTTCACGAAGTCGGATCGCGGAAGAATGGGTGCAACGGCGATCGCTGCGGGACTCGCCGGTTTGGGTGGCATTGCTGTCGGCTTAGGCAGTATGGCAATGGATACAAGCGAGGAAGCGGATCTATTAGAGTTCAATCTGAATGGCAAGCCAGTCAAAGCGTGGGTCTGGCAATCGGTCTTCAATGAAGGTGACGACGTGGAAGTTGTCGCCGAGCAATGGGAAGACCATTGGCAAGGATATGGCATACGACGGGTCAGCGACAAAATTGTGGCATTGCATCCGCATTGCAGTCGGGGCAGATATGCCCACTACAGGACATCGCTGAAACTGTGGCTGAAAGTTTGTCTGCCG
>NZ_JARESX010000093.1:0-22761 GCF_046026435.1 Paraburkholderia sp. RL17-381-BIF-C
ACGTTGAACAGGAAGTTCATCACGTCGCCGTCGTGCACGACGTATTCCTTGCCTTCCGCGCGCATCTTGCCGGCTTCCTTCGCGCCTTGTTCACCCTTGTAGGTGATGTAGTCGTTGAACGCGATGGTCTGCGCGCGAATGAAGCCGCGCTCGAAGTCCGTGTGAATCGCGCCGGCCGCCTGCGGCGCCGTATCGCCGATATGGATCGTCCACGCGCGCACTTCCTTCACACCAGCCGTGAAGTAGGTCTGCAGGCCCAGCAACTTGAAGCCGGCGCGGATCACGCGGTTCAGGCCCGGCTCTTCCATGCCCATGTCGGCGAGGAACACTTCCATGTCGGCTTCGTCGAGGTCGGCGATTTCCGCTTCGATCGCGGCGCACACGGCGACGACCGGCGCGTTTTCCGCAGCCGCGAACTTCGTGACCGCGTCCAGATGCGGGTTGTTCTCGAAACCGTCTTCCTTCACGTTGGCCACGTACATGGTCGGCTTCGCGGTGATCAGGCAGAACGGCTTGAGCGTGGCTTTTTCTTCGTCGGACAGGTCGAGCGCACGGACCGGTTTGGCCTGGTCGAGCTGCGCGCGCACTTTTTCCAGCACGGCGGCGTTCTTGATAGCTTCCTTGTCGTTACCCGACTTGGCCGCCTTCGAATAGCGCGCCAGCGCCTTTTCGACGGTCGCGAGGTCGGCCAGCGCCAGTTCGGTGTTGATCACCTCGATATCCGACAGCGGATCGATCTTGTTCGCGACGTGAATCACGTTCTCGTCTTCGAAGCAGCGCACCACGTGCGTGATCGCATCCGTTTCGCGGATGTTAGCGAGAAACTGGTTGCCCAGACCTTCGCCCTTGCTCGCGCCGGCCACCAGACCGGCGATGTCGACGAATTCCACCACGGCCGGCAGGATGCGTTCCGGCTTGACGATTTCAGCGAGCGCCTTCAGACGCGCGTCCGGCACTTCGACAATGCCGACGTTCGGCTCGATCGTGCAGAACGGGTAATTTTCGGCGGCGATGCCCGCCTTGGTCAGTGCATTGAACAGGGTGGACTTGCCGACGTTAGGCAGGCCGACGATGCCGCATTTGAGGCTCATGGAAATCCTTCATTGATTCAGTAAGTTGCGTGATGCGCTCGACGCTATATGCAGGATTCGAGAAGCCTTCGCGTGTGGCGTGGCGGACAAATGCAGCGGAGCGGGACAAGACACCGGATCGGGGCGTTGCTCGACGACCGGGTGCGAGTTTTCACGGAAAGCGTAATTGTAACCCGTTCGGATCGGCTCACTGCTGCGGCGGACGGAGGGCGGCGCTTGCCGTCCGGGCGGACGCGTGGCGTTCCTGTCTTCCGAGCGCGAATTCACGCGGCTGCGCGAAGCGAGCGCGGCGCTGGCGGCGGACGGTCGTCTGCGAGTATCGGCGCGCTTGTTCGGGCGCAAACGCCGCGCGCGTCGATCCGTCCCTCGCAACCCCCGCGGCTATAATGCGCGGATGAATGCACACCACCAGACCTTTGATGCCGCCGTGATCGGCGGCGGGCTCGTCGGCAAGACCGCGGCGCTGGCGCTGACGCAAGGCGGACTGCGCGTGGCGCTGCTCGCGCAGCCCTGCGCGGCGCTGCCCCACGGCGCCAGCTTCGACTCGCGGGTCTACGCGCTGTCGTCGAGCTCGCAGGCTCTGCTGGAGCGTTTGCGGGTCTGGCAGGCGCTCGATCTGACGCGGCTCGGTCCCGTCTACGACATGCGCGTCTACGGTGACGCGCACGCCGAACTGCATTTCTCCGCGTTCCAGGCTTCGGTGCCGCAACTCGCGTGGATCGTCGAGTCGTCGGTGATCGAGCGCGGACTGGACGCCGCGCTGCGCTTCCAGCCGAATCTTACCTGGATCGACACGCGCGCCCAGGCGCTGGACTTCACCGCTGACAGCGCCAGCGTCGGCCTCGCCAACGGCAATGTGCTCGAAGCCGATCTGGTGGTCGGCGCAGACGGCGCGCATTCGTGGGTGCGCGCGCAGATCGGCTCGAAGATGGTCCGGCGCGACTATAAGCAAACCGGCGTGGTCGCCAATTTCAAGGCCGAGAAGCCGCACAGCGAAACCGCGTATCAATGGTTCAAGGACGGCGAGATCATCGCGCTCCTGCCCATGCCGGACGGCCACGTCTCGCTGGTGTGGTCGGCGCGCACCGAGCACGCAGAGCAACTGGTCGCGCTCGATCCGGCGCAGCTCGCCGCTGAAGTGGAACGCGTGACGGGCGGTCAGTTCGGTGCGCTCGATTGCGTGACGCCCGCGCAAGGTTTCCCGCTCGCGCTGCAAACGGTCGACCGGCTGGTGGCACCACGCGTCGCGCTGGTCGGCGACGCCGCGCATCTGATCCATCCGCTGGCCGGGCAGGGCATGAACCTCGGCCTGCGCGACGTCGCGGCGCTCGCTGACACCGTCGCCGGCAAGGAGTCGTTCCGCGATCTCGGCGACATGGTGCTGCTGCGCCGCTACGAACGCGCGCGCCGCGAAGACATTCGCGCGCTGATGATCGCCACCGACGGTCTGCAAAAACTCTTTTCCGTTCCCGGTCCGTTCGCCAAGGCGCTGCGCAATACCGGCATGGCTTTCGTCGGTGCGCAGCCGTTCATCAAACGCTGGCTGGTGTCGGCCGCGCTGGGGTGACGCGCCCGCTCCGGCATGCCGCGGCCGGCCAGGCAGGTATCATGAACGGATGGACGCCGTTCCGGTCAGACCGGGAACGTCACGAAACGCGCAGTAGCGCGATTGAACCCAGGAATTCAGCATGAAGAAGACTTTCCGCGTGGCGGCCGCCGCGCTTGCAATCGCAGCCGTCACGATCGGCTGCTCCGCACAGGCCGACCAGACTACCGACAAGCTCAAAGCCACGCTGCAAACGCGCCTCGCGGACGTGACGATCAAGAGCGTGACGAAATCGCCGATCGCCGGCCTGTACGAAGTGAACCTCGGCTCGCAGATCGTATATAGCGACGCGAACGGCGACTATCTGATGCTCGGCGACATGGTCGACGCGAAGACCCGTAAGAATCTGACTGAAGCGCGCCTCGCGGAAACCAACCGTATCGATTTCGCGAGCCTGCCGTTCGCCAACGCCGTGAAGGTCGTGAAGGGCAACGGCGCGCGCAAGATCGCCGTGTTCTCCGACCCGAACTGCCCGTACTGCAAGCAGCTCGAAACGTCGCTGAAATCGATCGACAACGTGACGATCTATACCTTCCTGTACCCGGTGCTGTCGCCCGATTCGACCGCGAAGTCGAAGTCGATCTGGTGTTCGACGGACCGTGCGAAGGCATGGGAATCGTGGATGCAGGACCATCAGGCGCCCACCGCCGCCGGCACCTGCGACACCGCCGCGATCGACAAGAACCTCGCGCTCGGCCACGCCATGAACGTCGACGGCACGCCCACGGTGTTCCTCGCCGACGGCCGCCGCCTGCCCGGCGCCGTGCCGGCCGACCGGCTGGACAAGGAAATGTCCGCAGTGCGCTGAGCATACGGAACACCCCGAACAAAGGAGGCGCGACGTGCGCCTCCTTTCGCATCAAGCCCGACTATTCCCGCCTCACCTCTCCTAATCGCCGCCGATGAAGCCGATCCGCTACACCATCGTTCCCAAGCAACCCGCCGCCCACCTGTTCGAAGTCACCGTGACCGTCGCCGATCCCGATCCGGCCGGTCAGCGTTTCATGCTGCCGGTGTGGATTCCGGGCAGCTACATGGTGCGCGAGTTCGCCCGCAACATCGTGACGCTGCGCGCTTTCAACGACGCGGGCCGCAAGGTGCGCGTCGAAAAGACCGACAAGCACACCTGGCAGGCCGCGCCGGTCAAAGGCGCGCTGACGTTGCGCTACGAGGTCTACGCGTGGGATCTGTCGGTGCGCGCCGCGCATCTCGACGATACGACGGGCTTTTTCAACGGCACGAGCGTGTTTCTCTCGCCGCTCGGTCACGAGGAAGCGCAGTGCGTGGTCGATATCCAGAAGCCGGAAGGCGCGGCGTATCGCAACTGGCGTGTCGCCACCGCGCTGCCGGAAGCGCGTGGCACGAAGCGTTATGGTTTTGGCGAGTATCGCGCGCAGAACTACGACGAGCTGATCGATCATCCCGTCACGCTGGGTGAATTCGCGCTCGCGACGTTCAAGGCGCACGGCGTGCCGCACGACGTCGTGATCGCCGGGCGCGTGGTCGGGCTGGACATGGCGCGTCTGTCCGCCGACCTGAAGCGCATCTGCGAAGCGCAGATCGCGTTGTTCGAGCCCAAGTCGAAGAAAGCGCCGGTGGATCGCTACGTATTCATGACCCAGGCCGTTACGGATGGGTACGGCGGCCTCGAACACCGCGCTTCGACCGCGCTCATCTGCAATCGCGGCGATTTGCCGGTGGAAGGGCGCGAGGCGCTCACCGAAGGCTACCGGACCTATCTCGGTTTGTGCAGCCACGAATACTTCCACACCTGGAACGTGAAGCGCATCAAGCCGGCCGTGTTCGCGCCGTACGACCTGAGCGTCGAAAACTACACGTCGCTGCTGTGGCTGTTCGAGGGTTTCACCTCTTACTACGACGATCTGATCCTCGTGCGTAGCGGCCTGATCACGCAGGACGACTACTTCGGCCTGCTCGGCAAGGTGGTCGGTGGCGTGCAGCGCGGCAGTGGGCGCCTGAAGCAGAGCGTCGCCGAAAGCTCGTTCGACGCGTGGGTCAAATACTACCGGCAGGACGAGAACGCGCCGAACGCGATCGTCAGCTATTACACCAAGGGTTCGCTCGTCGCGCTGGCGTTCGATCTGACGATTCGCGCGCAGACCAACAACCGCAAATCGCTCGACGACGTGATGCGCTTGCTCTGGCAGCGCTTCGGCCGTGACTTCTATCGCGGCAAACCGGTTGGCGTCGACGAAAGCGAGATCGAGGCGCTTTTCGCGGGAGCGACCGGCGCGAAACTCGGTGAGTTGTTCGCCGAAGCCGTGCACGGCACGCACGATCTGCCGCTCGAGACGCTGCTCGCGCCGTTCGGCGTAGCAATCGCGCCGGAACTCGAAAAGAACGGCAAGCCGTCGCTCGGCGCACGCGTGCGCGGCGGCGCGGATTGCACGCTCGCGGCCGTTCATGACGGCAGCGCCGCGCAAAAAGCCGGGCTCTCGGCTGGCGACGTGCTGATCGCGCTGGACGGCCTGCGCGTGACCGGCTCGAATCTTGACGGGTTGCTCGCGCGCTATCAGCCGGGCGCGAAAGTCGAGGTTCACGCGTTCCGCCGCGACGAACTGCGCGTCGCGCAAGTCAAGCTGGACGGGCCTGAGGTCGCGCGCTACAAGCTCGCCGTCAGCGACAAGCGGGCCGCCGCGCGCAAGGCGCGCGAGCGCTGGCTGGAAAGCTGATCGTCATCCCGGCCGTCCACAATGGACGGCCGGGCGCGGCGGATTGTCCTACCAGTGCAACAATCCGTCGCTGCCGGATGGCTTTTTCCCGGGTCGGTAAAAAAACACAATGGCTCCACTCGCGCAACACAGCGCGCCCCAACTGGAGTCAACCATGACCACGATCCTGCAAATCAACTCGGCAGCCCGCTCGCAAGGCGCGAACTCGACGCTACTCGTCAACGAGCTGACCGCAAAGCTGCAACAATCGAATCCGGGCGCGCAAGTCGTCGTCCGCAATCTGCAAGCCGAACCGCTGCCGCATCTGGACGACGCCGTCCTCGGCGCGTTCTTCACGCCGGCTGACCAACGCACGGCCGAGCAAGCCGCGATCGCTGCGCGCAGCGAAGCGCTGATCGCCGAACTGCAAGCCGCCGACATCGTCGTGATCGGTGCGCCGATGTACAACTTCGGCATCTCGTCGCAACTGAAGACGTATTTCGACTTCATCGCACGCGCCGGGATCACGTTCCAGTACACGGCGAACGGTCCGGAAGGTCTCGTGAAGGGCAAGAAGGTGTACGTCGTGTCGGCACGCGGCGGCAAGTATCTCGGCACGCCGAACGATAGCCAGACGCCGTACCTGAAGAGCTTCCTCGGCTTCCTCGGCATGACCGACGTGAATTTCATCTACGCCGAAGGCCTGAACATGGGCCCGGACGCCGCCGGCGCCGCGCTGGCTTCCGCCCGCGAAGCGATCGCCGCTGCGTAAAGCTGGCCGCGCCGCTTCAAGCTGCGGCGAATAGTGTTCTGGAATGAAAAAACGCCACGGGTTCTGAATCCGTGGCGTTTTTGTTTTGTGGCGCCGATGTGTCGCGGTTGCTTCGTCCCTGTCCGTTGGTGGCGCATTCAGGCGAGCATTTGCGCTTCGTCTGGCAGGCGCCAGTCGATCGGCTCGCGGCCGTGCTGCGCGAGATATTCGTTGGCCTTGGCAAAATGCCCGCAGCCGAGAAAACCTCGATGCGCCGACAGCGGCGACGGATGCGGCGCCTCCAGCACGTAATGCGACTTGCCGCCGAGCAGCGCGCGCTTGGCTTGCGCATGCGCGCCCCACAGCATGAACACGAGGCCGTCGTGGCGCATCGCCAGTTCATGGATCAGCGTGTCGGTGCATTTTTCCCAGCCGCGTTTTGCGTGGCTGGCGGCGGAATCGCGCTCCACGGTCAGCACCGTGTTCAGCAGCAGCACGCCTTGCTTCGCCCAGGTGTCGAGACAGCCGTGACGCGGCGTCTCGTGGCTGAGGCTCGCGGCGATTTCCTTGAAGATGTTGCGCAGCGACGGCGGCGTGCGCACATTCGGCGCTACCGAAAACGCCAGTCCGTGCGCTTGCGGCGTGCCGCGGTCCTCGCCGTGATACGGATCCTGGCCGAGGATCACCACTTTCACTTCGTCGGGGCTGGTCAGGCGCAGTGCGCGGAAAACGTCGGCGGGGTAGACGGTTTTACCGGCGGCGCGCTCACCGTCGACGAAACGGCAGAGCGGCGCATACGCATCGCTTTCGATAAACGGCTTGAGATGCGCGCGCCATGCCGGCGGCAGCGCTTCGAATTGCGCCTCGAGCGTTGGCGGCGGCGCGCTGGCACCGGATTGCTGCGGCGCAGTGGTCGTCATGTCAGTGGCCGGCTCGGGGGCCGCTTCGCCAAACAGCGAAGCCTGCGACGGATTGGAACGGGTGCGGGAAGCAGAGGTCATGGCGGGGAAGTGTCGCAGCAAACGGGGTGTTGCTCAAGGTGTGGCGGCGGCGTGTCGTATCTGGTCAGCGTGGGCGCTGGATAGGCGCTCCTGTTCGAGATCGCCAGATAGGCGAGCGTCCGCCTGACGCCTGACGTTGCGTTGCACGAGCCGGTAGCCGCCGGGAGGAAGTCATTCGCGAAAGTCGGGCTCTGTGTCGGCCGGCAGGGATAGCGGCCTTAACGCGGCTCAACCCGCCCGCAATTGATAACCGCGCTGAGCCTTGCTGATGTCGTCCGGTGCGAGACCGGCTATCTGCTTGCCGAGCTCCGCGGCAAGCGTGTGGAGCGCGGCTTCGTCACCGGACTTCAGCTCGAGTTCGACTTCCGAGATCGGTGCGCGGCGTGCCTCGCCGTCAACTTCGGCGAACACCTCGCCCTGATCGATCGCCGCTTCGACTTCGGAACCGTCCGCCTGGACGTGCCACAGCGTACGGGTGAAATTCGTGCGGAAAAGTTCGATGAGTTCGGGCGCGGCTTGACGCAAAGCGTCCGCGGCGGACGGTTCGTCGCACTCACGCAGCAGCGCGTCGATCTCCAGCTTTTCACCGGCCACCGGTATTTCCCATTCATGCCGGGTGTGCATGCCGTTTTCAGACTTGCCGACCGTCTTGAAGGTTTGCAGCCAGCCGTCGGGCGTCTGGCGCAAACGCAAGGCGCTCTTCGAGCTTGCCAGCATCAGCTCAGGCGTGTCGAAGTAAATATTCACCAGCTTGATCGGACCACCCTGCGCCCCGGTGCGCGCGACGAACCACTGCGTCGCTGCTTGCACCTGCGCAGGCGGCAGCGCCAGCTTGATTTCGCGTTCCATACCCATGACTGCTCCGCTACCTATGCCGCGTGCCCTGCGTCGTGTGTCGACACAGCGCTCAGAAAAACATTCGTGCAAGTTCCACACCCGGCTCGTCCGCGCGCATGAACGCCTCGCCGACCAGGAACGTATGCACGTCCATTGCGCGCAGGCGCTCCACATCGACGCGCGACAGAATGCCCGACTCCGTCACGACGATGCGGTCGTCCGGAATCGCTTCGAGCATGCCGATCGTCGTCTCGATCGACGTCTCGAAGGTGCGCAGGTTGCGATTGTTGATACCGATGAGCGGTGTTTTCAGCGTGAGCGATTCCATCAGTTCGTTCTCGTCGTGCACTTCGACCAGCACCGCCAGCCCCAGCGAATGCGCGAGCGCTTCGAGGTCCTGCATCTGCGACGTTTCGAGCGCGGCGGCGATCAGCAGGATCGCGTCGGCGCCCATCGCGCGGGCTTCGACGATCTGATACGGATCGACGATAAAGTCTTTGCGCAGCACCGGCAGACTGCAGGCCGCGCGCGCTTCCTGCAGATACGCGACGCTGCCCTTGAAGAACTGCACGTCGGTGAGCACGGACAGGCAGGCCGCGCCGTGTTTTTCGTACGAACGCGCGATCTCGGCCGGCACGAAGTGCTCGCGCAAGACGCCTTTGGACGGGCTCGCTTTCTTGACTTCGGCGATCACAGCGGCAAGACCCGCCGCGTGTTTCGCGCGCAATGCGCCGACGAAGTCGCGAATGTCGCGCGTCGACGCTTCGAGGCGCAGCTCTTCGAGCGGCGCGCTTTGTTCTGCCGCACGGACTTCTTCGCGTTTGACCGCGATGATACGGTCGAGGATGTCGCTCATAAGTGTCTCGCTACGTGATTACTGCTTGAATTGCTGGGTGAAGCGGACCAGCTCGTCGACTTTCGCCCGCGCCTTGCCGCTCGCGATCGCTTCGCGCGCCAACTGGATGCCGTCAGCAATCGACGAGGCCACGTTCGCCGAATAGAGCGCCGTGCCCGCGTTCAGCGTGACGATTTCGCGGGCCACGCCCGGTTTATTGTCGAGCGCGTCGAGCAGCATCGCTTTGGATTCGGTGGCGTCGGCCACTTTCAGGGTGCGGTTCGACACCATCTGCATGCCGAAGTCTTCCGGGTGGATTTCGTACTCGTGGACCTGGCCGTCGCGCAACTCGCCGACTTGCGTCGCCGCGCCGAGCGAGACTTCGTCCATGCCGTCCATACCGTACACCACGAGTACGTGCTTCGCGCCGAGGCGCTGCATCACGCGCACCTGAATGCCGACGAGGTCGCCGTGGAACACGCCCATCAGCTGGTTGGGCGCGCCGGCCGGGTTGGTCAGCGGCCCGAGAATGTTGAAGATGGTCCGCACGCCGAGTTCGCGGCGCACCGGCGCGATGTTCTTCATGGCCGGATGATGGTTCGGCGCGAACATGAAGCCCATGCCGGTTTCCGCAATGGAAGCCGCCACCTGTTCCGGCTGCAGATCGATATTCACGCCGAGCGCTTCGAGTACGTCCGCGCTGCCTGACTTGCTCGACACGCCGCGGCCGCCGTGTTTCGCGACCTTGGCGCCCGCCGCGGCCGACACGAACATGGTTGCCGTGGAGATGTTGAAGGTCTGCGAGCCGTCGCCGCCGGTGCCGACGATATCGACGAAGTTCGAGTTGTCCGGCACGTCGACGTGCCGGGCGAATTCACGCATCACCGTGGCGGCGGCGGTGATTTCGCCGATGGTCTCTTTTTTGACGCGCAAGCCGGTGATGATCGCCGCCGCCATCACCGGCGAGAGTTCGCCGCGCATGATGAGCCGCATTAAATGCAGCATTTCGTCGTGGAAAATTTCGCGGTGCTCGATGGTCCGTTGCAGCGCTTCCTGGGGCGTAATCGTCATGATGTCGTCTCTCTTCATCAAGCGTTGCGATTGGCCGTTTGCGCGCCGGCGAGCTTCGACTGCTTCACGAAATTTTCGAGCAGCGCATGGCCGTGTTCGGACAGAATCGATTCCGGGTGGAACTGCACGCCTTCCACGGCCAGTTCCTTGTGACGCACGCCCATGATCTCGCCGTCTTCAGTCCATGCCGACACTTCGAGGCAATCGGGCAGCGATTCGCGTTCGATCGCGAGCGAGTGATAGCGGGTCACGACGAAGTGTTTCGGCAGGTCGGCGAACACGCCTTTGCAGTCGGTTTCGATCGTGCTGACCTTGCCGTGCATGATGGTTTGCGCGCGCACCACGCGCCCGCCGAAAGCCTCGCCGATCGCCTGATGGCCGAGACAGACGCCGAGAATCGGCGTCTTGCCGCTGAATTCGCGCAGCACGTCGAGCGTGATGCCGGCGTGTTGCGGATTGCTTGGGCCAGGCGAAAGGCAGATGCGCTCGGGGTTGAGCTTCGCGATTTCGTCCAGCGTGATTTCGTCGTTCCGATAGGTGCGCACGTCTTCGCCGAGTTCGCCGAAGTATTGCACCAGGTTGTAGGTGAACGAGTCGTAGTTGTCGATCATGAGCAGCATGGTGTGTCTCCGGTCAGAAGTCGCTATCGAGGCCGTCTTGAACCTGTTCGGCGGCGCGCAACACGGCGCGTGCCTTGTTCTCGGTCTCTTGCCATTCGGATTCCGGCACCGAATCCGCGACTACACCCGCTGCCGCCTGCACGTACAGATTGCCGTTCGCGATCACGCCGGTGCGGATCGTGATGGCCAGATCCATTTCGCCGGTGAACGACAGATAACCGACCGCACCGCCATACAGGCCGCGCTTCACGGGTTCCAGTTCGTCGATCAGTTCCATTGCGCGGACCTTCGGCGCGCCCGACAGCGTGCCGGCCGGGAAGGTGGCGCGCAGCACGTCGAAATTGGTGGTGCCGGGTTTCAGCTTGCCTTCGACCGAACTCACGATGTGCTGCACGTGCGAGTACTTTTCGATCACCATCTTGTCGGTGACGACAACCGAGCCGATCTGCGCGATGCGGCCCACGTCGTTACGCGCGAGGTCGATCAGCATGACGTGTTCGGCGATTTCCTTCGGGTCGTTCAGCAGTTCGGTCGCGAGTTCCGCGTCACGTTCCGGCGTGTTGCCGCGCGGACGCGTGCCGGCGAGCGGCCGGATCGTCACGATTCGATCCTCGCCGCGCTTTTCCTGGCGCACCAGGATTTCCGGCGATGCACCCACCACGTGGAAGTCGCCGAAGTTGTAGTAATACATATACGGCGACGGATTCAGCGAGCGCAGCGCGCGATACAGCGAGAGCGGATTGTCGCGGTACGGCTTGATCAGGCGCTGGCCGACCTGCACCTGCATCAGTTCGCCGGCCGCGATGTATTCCTTCGCCTTGCGCACGGCCGCCAGATAATCGTCTTTCGCGAACTCGCGATAGGTCTCGGTACGCACGCTGGCCGAAGTGACCGGCGGCTGCACGGTGGTGCGCAAGCGCTGGCGCAATTCCCGCAGACGCTGTTTGGCTTTGGTGTAAGCCTCGGGCTGCGTCGGGTCGGCGTAGATCACCAGATAGAGCTTGCCCGCGAGGTTGTCGATCACTGCGACTTCTTCGGTCAGCAGCAATTGAATGTCGGGCAGATTCAGATCGTCTTTCGGCGCCGTGTGCGCGAGCTTTTTCTCGATGTAGCGCACCGCGTCGTAGCCAAAATAGCCAGCCAGACCGCCCGCGAAACGCGGCAAACCCGGGCGCTGCGCCACTTTGAAACGGCCCTGGAATTGCTGGATGAATTCGAGCGGATCGCCCTCGTGCGTTTCGACGACCTTGCCGTCGCGCACCACTTCCGACACGCCGTTACGGGTGCGCAGCAGCGTGCGCGCCGGCAGGCCGATGAACGAGTAGCGGCCGAAACGTTCGCCGCCCACCACCGATTCCAGCAGGAACGAGTTGGCGCCGTTGCGCTCGCTCTGCGCGAGCTTCAGGTACAGCGAGAGCGGCGTTTCGAGGTCGGCGAGCGCTTCGGCGATCAGCGGGATGCGGTTAAAACCCTCGTTGGCGAGGGACTGGAATTCGAGTTCGGTCATGTTCCGATCCTGTACGGTGGTCCGGCGGCGTGCGTCGGACAAAGCGGGGCGTAGCGCGCCCGGTCAGGCGTTCGTTCGACGTTTCGACACGATGATACCGACCGGCGCGAGTTTCCCATCGACGCGTGCAAGGGATTTCAGCGCACAGATGTACTTTGCGGGTACACGCAGGCCGAATCAACCGATGCAGCGAAACAAAGTGATGGAAAAAACGCGTGAGCGCAGCGAAGTAAAAAACGGTTGCCGAAGACGAGCTTCAGCGTACCTCAGGCGAGGTTAGCGCGACCAGCGACGCCAGGGCCAGGCTCCCCGGTCGATGCTAATCAGACTCCGTTTTTTATTCAGAAACATGAGGATGAAGGACTTTTCAAGTCGTGGATTGGTGCGCTGCGATCGCCTTGGCGGCGCCCAACAGCGAGTCAACTATACCATCGGATTTTATTGTTTGTATAGCTTGGCCGTGGTTGTAACCGTAGGGCACCGTTAGCGTGGCCATGCCGGCTGCGCGGCCTGCCAGCGCATCGTTCTCCGAATCGCCGATGGCCACCGTGGCTTGCGGCTCGACGCCCAGTTGCGCTGCGGCGGTGAGCATGGGCAGCGGATCCGGCTTCTTTTTTGCCAGACTGTCACCGCCGATCACGACGCTGAAATACTGCGCGAGCCCGTACTGCTGCAGCAACTCCACCGCGAACCGATGCGGCTTGTTCGTCACGCAGGCGAGTTTGAGACCGGCCTCGCGCATGGCGATGAGGCCGGCTTCGACGTTGGGATAGAGACGGGTGTGCGTGCCGTTGATCTTCGCGTACTCCTCCTGATAGATCGCGAGCGCCTCGTCGAAGCGCTCTTGCGCATGCTCCGTTTCGAAGCGCGGCGCCAGCACGCTGCGGATCAGATGCTCCGAACCCTTGCCGACATAACCGACCACTTCCTCGCGCGAAGTCTCCTCGGCGTCGAGCTGCGCGAGCATGCCGTTCAGGCCGGCGGTGAAGTCGTCGGCGGTATCGATCATCGTGCCGTCGAGGTCGATGATCGCGGCTTGCAGGCGCGGGCCCGTGAAAGCTGGGGCAGGGAACGGAGTGGTCATGTGCGGGCCGGTTATGCGTTGATTCTCAGTGCTGGATGTTGGCGAGTGCCGCGCGCATTTTTTCGATCACGACCTTGTGGTCCGGCTGGCCGAAAATCGCCGAACCAGCCACGAAGGTATCCGCGCCGGCCGCCGCGATTTCCGCGATGTTGTCGACCTTCACGCCGCCGTCCACTTCCAGATGAATCTCGCGGCCGGTGCGTTCCGTGTAGGCGTTGATGCGCTGGCGTGCCTCGCGCAGCTTGTTGAGCGCTTCCGGAATGAAGGATTGGCCGCCGAAGCCCGGATTCACCGACATGATCAGCACGAGATCGACCTTGTCCATTACGTGATCGAGATAATTCAGCGAGGTGGCCGGATTGAACACCAGCCCGGCCTTGCAACCGTGGTCACGGATCAGCGACAGCGTGCGGTCGATGTGGTCCGAGCCTTCCGGGTGAAAGCTGATCAGGTTCGCGCCGGCCTTGGCGAAGTCCGGCACGATCCGGTCGACCGGACGCACCATCAGATGCACGTCGATCGGCACGTCGACATGCGGGCGGATCGCTTCGCAGACGAGCGGGCCGATGGTCAGGTTCGGCACGTAATGGTTGTCCATCACGTCGAAGTGAATCCAGTCGGCGCCAGCGGCGACGACATTGCGGACTTCTTCGCCGAGGCGGGCGAAATCGGCGGACAGAATGCTGGGGGCGATGCGGAATTGCGTCATGGCGGGGGAGGATGCAAGCGGGAAAACGCCATTTTACCGTTTTGTGCGCGGGCGCTCCGGTTCGCCGACGCTTTGAGTCCGGCTCCATGTCCGGCCTCGATTCGAGCCGTTACTGTGACAAAACGCCTTAGTAGCCCTTGGCCAAAGGGATTTGTCCGGTTGCGGGCGTGTCGCGCATCAAGCAGAATGCCAACACCATCAGCGCCGCTTCGCCAATGCGCCCGCAAACCATTGGTGTTCGGGCTTTCCCGCGATTTTTCACACCCCGTTTCAGCAGACCGGAATCAGGATGAGCCAGTACGAATTCAGCGTCTCGTCGCAGGTGCAATATCTGCCCGAAGAGTCGGACCCGGAGCGCCGCCAGTACGCATTCGCGTACACGTTGACTATCCGTAACACGGGCCAGGTGCCCGCGCAGCTGATCGCGCGTCATTGGGTGATAACGGACAGCGACAAGAATGTGCAGGAAGTGAAGGGCCTCGGCGTGGTCGGCCATCAGCCGTTGCTCAAACCGGGCGAGCATTTCGAGTACACGAGTTGGGCGGTGATCGCCACGCCGGTCGGCACCATGCGCGGAGAGTACTTCTGCGTGGCCGAGGACGGCGAGCGTTTCGATGCGCCGGTGCCGGAGTTCATCCTGCGCATGCCGCGCACATTGCATTGAACCGGAGGCGCGGCCCGCGGTCTTTAGAAAGCTTAACTTGCGGCTTTACTGCGGGTTTTGCTGTTTTTGTTGCTTTTGCTGTTCACTCGCGTTGGCGCGAGTTGCTTTCTTCTTGCCGGACGACGTCCATACAACGATAAAGACGAGCAGGAAGAGCGCAAGGAGCGATTCCAGCGCGAAGATAAGCATCGGGTATTCGTCGAACAGATCAGACATGGCGGTTTCCATCAAGAGCGAACATTGTATGCGTTTTGCCCGCACGGCCGCAGGGTGGCTCGGCGCGCTTTCGGTTGCGGTATTGCTGGCGTCCTGCGGTGGCAGCGGCGCGGTCCGGCCTTCCGTTTCGCCACCCACGGGTGCCGCGATCATACCCGGTCAGATTGCCGCGACGCGGCTGACGGCCGTTGCCTGGCAGCAGGTTCCGGGTTGGCAGGACGACTCGTTGATCGGCGCAACCGCTGCATTGCGGCAAAATTGCGCGAGGCTGGCGCGTCAGCCGAACTGGGCGCGCGCATGTGCCGCGGCCTCGCAACTCGACGACCTCGATGTCACCAGTGCGCGGGCTTTTTTTGAAGCCTATTTCACGCCCTTCCAGTTAGCGAATACCGACGGCACAGTCGACGGTCTGGTCACCGGGTACTACGAGCCCTTGCTGCGTGGTTCGCGCACGCGGCACGGCGTGTATCAGACCGCGCTGTATCGCTGGCCGTCCGGGTATCGCGCGGGCGCACCGCTGCCGGCGCGCGCGCAACTCGAACGCGCGGGGGTGCTCAACGGCAATGAAATCGTGTGGGTCGACGATCCGATCGAAGCGTTCTTCCTGCAGGTGCAGGGCTCCGGGCGCATCGTGATGGAAGACGGCAGCGTCATGCGTCTAGGCTTTGGCGGCACCAATAATCAGCCGTACAAGTCGATTGGACGCTGGCTACTGGATCGCGGCGAACTCACGCCCGCACAGGCGACCATGCAGGGCATCAAGGCGTGGGCGCGAGCGAATCCCGCCCGCGTCGATGCGCTGCTCGATACGAATCCGCGTTTTGTGTTTTTCCGTGAGATGCCGTCTGGCGAAAACGTGCCGAGCGGCGGCGCGGACGGTCCGATTGGCGCACTGGGCGTACCGCTGACGCCTGAGCGGTCGATCGCGGTCGATCCGACGGCGATTCCACTCGGTACGCCGGTGTTTTTGCAGACCACGCGTCCGTTGACAAACTCGCCGATGAATCGCCTCGTCTTCGCGCAGGACACGGGCTCCGCGATAAAGGGCGGCGTGCGCGCCGATTACTTCTGGGGCCTCGGCGACGACGCCGGCGACCTGGCCGGCAAGATGAAGCAGGGCGGTCGGATGTGGTTGTTGCTGCCGAATTCCTGACCTGCGGTGCGAGTAGCGCATGGCTCGGCGTGGATACGCCGCGTCGCGCGCTACTTCCCGTCTGCTGTTTCCCGTTCGGTATTTCCCGTTTGTTAAAGCCCCGACTGGCGCTTGTCCACCACACGCCGGGCTTTGCCCACTGAACGCTCAATCCCGTTCACACCCAGCACATTCACCACCGCGCTCACGCCGATCAGCGCCTTGATGTCATAGGCCAATGCCTGCTTGGCCGTGTTCAGCGCGGCCGTGTCCGGTGCCGATTCCGGGCAAGGTTCGACGTTCAACGTCAACACGTCGAGCGGGCCTTCCTTGGTCAGCACGATCTGATAGTGCGGTGCGAGTGCATGCTGCTTGAGCAGCAGTTCTTCGATCTGCGTCGGGAACACATTCACGCCGCGCACGATCATCATGTCGTCCGAGCGGCCGGTGATTTTCTCCATCCGGCGCATGGTGCGGGCGCTGCCTGGCAGGAGGCGTGTCAGGTCGCGGGTCCGGTACCGAATAATCGGCAGCGCTTCTTTGGTCAGCGACGTAAACACCAGTTCACCCAGTTCACCGTCCGGCAGCACCTCGCCGGTTTCGGGATCGATGATCTCGGGATAGAAATGGTCTTCCCAGATGGTCGGGCCGTCTTTCGTTTCCACGCACTCGGACGCGACGCCGGGTCCCATGACTTCGGACAGGCCATAGATGTCGACAGCGTCGATGCCCATGCGCGTTTCGATCGCCTGACGCATGTCGTTGGTCCACGGCTCAGCGCCGAAAATGCCGAGGCGCAGCGAACAATTGGCCGGGTCCACGCCTTGACGCTCGAGTTCGTCCGCAATCGAGAGCATGTAGCTCGGCGTCACCATGATGATGTCGGGCCGGAAGTCCTGGATCAATTGGACCTGCTTTTCAGTCTGGCCGCCGCCGAACGGTATCACGGTGAGCCCGGCGCGCTCGGCACCGTAGTGCGCGCCGAGACCGCCCGTGAACAGTCCGTAGCCGTAGCTCACGTGCACCTTGTCGCCGCGCCTTGCGCCGGCGGCGCGGACCGAACGCGCGACGAGATTCGCCCACGTGTCGATGTCGCGCGCGGTGTAACCCACCACGGTCGGCTTGCCCGTGGTCCCGGACGATGCGTGAATCCGCGAAATCTGATCCTGCGGCACGGCGAACATTCCGAACGGATAGCTGTCGCGCAGATCCTTTTTGGTGGTGAAGGGAAAACGCGCCAGGTCGGCGAGACTTTTCACTTCGCTCGGGTGAACACCGGCTTCATCGAACTTGCGTCGATAAACGGGTGAGTTTTCATAGGCATGGTTCAGCGACCATTTGAGCCGTTCAAGTTGAAGCGCGGCAAGTTCGTCGCGGCTGGCGGTCTCGATCGGATCGAGCGGAAGGGCGGTGGTCATTGAATGTCTCCTTGCTGCCTCAATGCTTGGGTCTGGTGTACGTGCGCTTGTGCGCGAAAACCGGGGCGGGCTGCTGTTTAACGGCGTGGCGCCAGAGAGCGCCACTCGGCCACGAATCTGTTGCGGGCTTGTCGCAAGTCACTGCGGAGCTGCGGCGAATTCGCCGTGAGTTGGCCGCGAGTTTGCCGCGAGTTTGCCGATATCAGTCGCCTGTAGGAATCAGGTTTCCCTTAATCTGTGCGGATTTGCCGCGAAACATCGCGACGGTTTCCTCGGCACGATTGGTTACGCGAATGTCGTAAATGCCGGTTCTGCCGCTCAACGTCTGTTCGACGGCTTCCGCCGTCAGCACGTCGCCGCCTTGCACGGGCCGCAAGAACTCGATCGAGCAGCCCGCTGCGACCGTGTTGATGTTGTACGTGTTGCAGGCGAACGCGAACGTGGAATCCGCGAGCGTAAAAATGAGGCCGCCGTGGCAAATCTGATGGCCGTTGAGAAAGTCGTCGCGCACGACCATGCGCAGGCGCGCGTATCCAGGGCGCACTTCGGCGATTTCGAGGCCGAGGGCGCGGCTGCACGCATCGTTCTCGTACATCGCGGCCGCGGTAGCGCGGGCGAGTTCATCCGGCGTCATCCGGCTGGGATGGTTTGCTTGATTCGACATGTCACCGTCCCTCGAAGCGCGGCGCGCGTTTTTCCACGAAGGCTTGCACGCCCTCCGCGTAGTCGTGGGAGGCACCCAGTTCGCGTTGCAGATCGCGTTCCAGATCGAGTTGCTGGTCGAGCGTTTGGGTCACGCCAGCGCGCATGGCCTGCTTGATTGCGGCAATGGCGCGCGTGGGTTGCTGCGCGAGTTGGGATGCGAGTTTCGTCGCGGTGTTGGCAAGCTCCGCGTCGTCGACTGCTTGCCAGATCAAACCCCAGCTTTCGGCTTTTTCCGCGCTGAGTTTGTCGCCGGTAATGGCAAGTCCCATGGCGCGAGCCATGCCGACCCGCTGCGGCAGAAACCACGTGCCGCCCGAGTCCGGCACGAGGCCGATCTTCACGAACGCCTGAATGAAGCTGGCGGAACGCGCCGCGAGCACGAGGTCGCACGCTAGCGCGAGATTGGCGCCTGCGCCGGCCGCCGTGCCGTTTACCGCGGCGATCACCGGCAACGGCAATGCTTGCAGGCGGCGAATCAGCGGATTGAAATGTTGTTCGATCAGTTCACCCAGATCGGTCATGGCGCCGGGTGTGAAGTCGAGATCGGCCAGATCCTGGCCGGCGCAGAAGCCGCGGCCCGCGCCGGTTAGCACAAGCGCGCGGGCACCGGACGCTTCGACGTGGTCGAGCGCGGCGCTCAGTTCCTGATGCATCGCGCGAGTAAAGCTGTTGAGTTTGTCCGGCCGATTCAGCGTGATGGTGGCGACATGGCATGATGCGTCGATGTCGAGACGAATCGCTTCATATGACATTGGGTGTCTCCTCAAAGTCTCTTGGCCGATGGGCTCTGTAGCGTTGGCGTTAGAGCCGCTCGATGACCAGGGCGATGCCCTGGCCTACGCCGATGCACATCGTGCAAAGCGCAAAGCGGCCGTTGATCCGTTCCAGTTGGTACAGCGCGGTCGTGATCAGACGTGCGCCCGATGCGCCCAGCGGGTGGCCGAGTGCGATAGCGCCGCCGTTCGGATTGACGCGCGGGTCGTCGTCGCGCAGACCGAGTGTGCGCAGAACCGCCAGGCCTTGCGACGCGAACGCTTCGTTCAATTCGATCACGTCGAGTTGTTCGAGCGTCATGCCGAGTTGCTTCAGTAGCTTTTGCGTGGCCGGCGCCGGACCGATACCCATGATGCGCGGCTCGACCCCCGCCGTCGCCATGCCCACCACACGGGCGCGGCGGCGCAGGCCGTATTGATCGGCTGCCTGCTGGTTCGCGAGTAACAACGCGCAGGCGCCGTCGTTCACGCCCGACGCATTGCCGGCCGTCACGCTGCCGTCCGGCCGAACCACACCCTTGAGCTTGCCGAGACTTTCGAGCGAAGTTTCGCGCGGGTGTTCGTCCAGCAGCACGCGCACAGGGTCGCCTTTTTTCTGCGCGATCTCGACGCCGACGATTTCCTGGGCCAGCGTTCCATCCTGCTGGGCGCGGGCCGCCTTTTGCTGACTCGCTAACGCAAACGCGTCCTGATCCGCACGACTCACGCTGAATTCGACAGCAACGTTTTCCGCGGTCTCAGGCATCGAATCGACGCCGTATTGACGTTTCATCAGCGGATTGATGAAGCGCCAGCCGATCGTCGTGTCGTAAATGTCGGCCTGACGTGAGAACGCGCTAGCAGCCTTGCCCATGACGAACGGCGCACGTGTCATGCTTTCGACGCCGCCGGCAATCATCAGGCGAGCTTCGCCCGCCTTGATGGCGCGCGCTGCAGTGCCGACCGCATCCATACCCGAGCCGCACAGGCGATTGATGGTGGCGCCCGGCGCCTCGGTGGGCAAGCCGGCCAGCAATGCCGACATCCGCGCGACGTTGCGATTGTCTTCGCCGGCCTGGTTGGCGCAGCCGTAGATCACGTCGTCGAGAGCGCGCCAGTCGACGCCGGGATTGCGTTCGATCAGCGCCTTGATCGGCACCGCGCCGAGGTCGTCGGCACGGACATCTTTCAGGGCGCCGCCGTAGCGGCCGATTGGGGTGCGAATCGCATCGCAGATGAAGGCGTCGTTCATGTGGATTCCTGCCAGGGCGGATCGGCGAGAGATGCCGATCCGATGTCTCATGTTAGTTGGGGCGCACGGCCCGGTCCATTCGGCCAAACGGTATAGGACGAAGCCGTGCTTTGTCTTATGCCATTCAGCCAGCTACCGCCGGCGCCGCTTTCGGTTCAACATGAACGCGGCTCTGAACTACGCGGAAGCGATTCGCAACGAAGGCTGGGTCAGCCAGCGCGGCATTGGCCGCCGGGTTCGCGCCCGTGCCGTGAAAGTCCGAAAAGGCCGCCGACTGATTGACGAACACGCCGCCTGTCAGATTGATCGACAGGGCCACGCCACCGCGGATCGATGCTTCGTGCGCCTGTTCGAGCACCGCTTCGTCCGTGCTGTAGACAGAGAGCGTCAATGCGCCATGTTCGGCGGCGATTGCACCGGCGAGGTCGAGGGACTGCGCGGTGGAGTCTGTCGCGATCACGAAAGAGATCGGGCCGAACCATTCCTTGGTGAATTGCGCGTGGTCGGTCGCGGCATCCAGTTGGACCACGAGCGGCGTGCGCACGCGGGCGCCGGCAAAAGCGGGATGCTCGAGCGTCTGGCTCTCGACGAGAACGCGGCCAAGTTTTGCGGCTTCACCCACGCGTTGGGCTACGCTTTCGTTCTGAATCGCGCCGAGTAGTTCGACCGCGCGGGCCGGGTCGGAGACGAGCTTTTGCACTGCGCCGGCAATGGCTTGCGCGACTTCGTCAAAGCCGAGCGTGCCTTCCGCGGTGCGGATGCCGCCGCGCGGCACGTAGATGTTTTGCGGCGCGGTGCACATCTGGCCCGAGTACAGGGCGAGCGAGAAGGCGATGTTGCGGGCAACGGCTTTGATGTCGTCAACGGAGTCGATAACGATCTGGTTCACGCCGGCTTTTTCGGTGTAGACCTGCGCCTGGTGCGCATTGCGCTCGAGCCACGTGCCGTTTTGCGTACTGCCCGTGAAGTCGATCAGCTTGATTTCCGGGCGCACGGCCAGCTCCTGGACAAGCGCCCCGTCGTTCGGTTCGGTGGCCAGCAAGGTGACGACATTCGGATCGAAGCCCGCTTCGCGCAGAACGTCACGCGCAATTCGTACCGTGATAGCGAGCGGCAGAATTGCGCCCGGGTGCGGCTTGACGATGACCGTGTTGCCCGTGGCCAGATCCGCGAAGAGTCCGGGATAGCCGTTCCACGTCGGAAATGTGCAGCAGCCGAGTACGAGGCCGGTGCCACGCGGCACGACGGTGTAGCGCTTGTGCATGGCGAGCGGCGGATTCTTGCCTTGCGGCTTTTCCCAGTGGGCGTCGCCGGGAATGCGGCGCAATTGGTCCCATGCGTACGCGACGGCTTCGAGCGCACGATCTTGGGCGTGCGGGCCGCCGGCCTGGAAGGCCATCATGAATGCCTGGCCGGTCGTGTGCATCACGCTGTAGCCAATCTCGAAGCTGGCGCGATTCACGCGCGCAAGAATTTCGAGGCACACGCCGATCCATGCTTGCGGGCCGGCGGCGCGCCAGTCGCGCTGGGCAGCGGCAGCCGCCGCGATCAGGGTGGCGGGGTCGGCCTTCGGGTAGCGCACACCGAGCGGGAATCCAAACGGCGAGACTTCGGCCCCGACAGTTTCGCCCGTCGACGGTTGGTCCAGCTGGAACGTCGCGTTGAGATGCGCTTTGAATGCGGCTTCGCCGTCTGCGTTAGCTGTTTCCCCGTACACTTTCGGACTGGGCATTTCGACGAACGGGCTCCAGTAGCCGCGCGTTTCAATCGCGGTGAGTGCCTTTTGCAGCGTGTCTTCGTGCTTGGTGAATAGCGGATGTGTCATGGCAGAGGGGCTTGGCTTATACGTTGGGGAAAGCCTGTCGAATAATTGACCGACCGGTTGGTTGGGGAATGTTAGCATTATTAAGATGGCCGCGCGAAGTGTTTTCGCGCGCGATTTTTCTACCTTAGGAGGCGGCATGGCTTACGAGAACATTCTGGTTGACACGCGGGGTCGGGTCGGGTTGGTCACATTGAATCGCCCGAAGGCGTTGAACGCGCTTAACGATGCGTTGATGGACGAATTGGGCGCCGCGCTGCGCGAGTTTGATGCCGACGACGCGATCGGTGCGATCGTGGTGACGGGCAGCGAAAAGGCGTTCGCAGCCGGTGCCGACATCGGCATGATGTCCACCTATACCTACATGGATGTCTACAAGGGTGACTACATCACTCGCAACTGGGAAACGGTTCGCTCCATCCGCAAGCCGATCATTGCGGCGGTGGCCGGCTTCGCGCTCGGCGGTGGCTGCGAATTGGCGATGATGTGCGACATCATTTTTGCCGCCGACACGGCAAAGTTCGGTCAGCCGGAAATCAAACTGGGCATCATGCCGGGCGCCGGGGGTACACAACGTCTGCCGCGGGCCGTCTCCAAGGCGAAGGCAATGGATCTCTGCCTGACCGCGCGTTTCATGGATGCCGCCGAAGCCGAGCGCGCTGGTTTGGTATCGCGTGTTATTCCGGCTGCTGCCCTGGTCGACGAGGCGATAGCAGCGGCTGCCACGATCGCTGAATTCCCGTTGCCAGCCGTGATGATGGTGAAGGAATCTGTCAACCGCGCCTACGAAACAACGCTTGCGGAAGGCGTGCATTTCGAGCGCCGCCTGTTCCATTCGCTCTTTGCTACTGAAGATCAGAAGGAAGGCATGGCTGCGTTCGTGGAGAAGCGCAAACCGGTTTTCAAGCATCGTTAATATGCTTGTCAAAATAGTGCTTGCAAGGCGCTGGCCGGCTCGCTAGAATCTCGCTCTTTCGTGCTTCGGACAATGGAGCGCGGGAGGCGGGAGAGCCAGT
>NZ_JARESX010000094.1:0-22284 GCF_046026435.1 Paraburkholderia sp. RL17-381-BIF-C
TTGGTATGTGACGGCGATGTGCGCAATCGCCGGTGTCGTGGCGTTCCTGATGCGTGACCCTTCAAAAGAGGGCTATTTGCGGCACGAGCCGTGAGCTGCCAGCAAAGCCTCGAATCCACGCGCTTGTCGCGCGAGCGCGGTCGTGACCGGTCAGGCGCTCGCGCGGTCAGCGCCGCTAATCACGCCTAACTCGCCACGCGATAAACCTTCGCGAAGCGTGCCGCCTGTACCACACCGTAGTCGCCCGGCGCGTACTGCATGACCCAGTCGCCGGCGGCGCCGTGCAGCACGTCGCCACCGTTTGCCGAGCGCGCGAGCGTGAACGCTTCATGCATCTGTTTGGCCAGCACGACAGCGGGGCGGTTGCGGTACGCACCCGCTTCGCCGTGCGAGATCGTTGCGTCGGCGGGAACGTATTTGGCGTTGAAGCGTTCCCGTGAGACGACCCAGCGGTCACCTGTTGATCCGGTGATCAGCGCGTCGCCGCGGACGTAACGGTTCGGGCCTTCAAGGCTCATCAATTCGCCTTCGGCGGCGGCAAATTCCACGCTGACCGTTTCGTCTTTTACGACACGGCAGGCGTTAGCGTCTTGATTCAGATCGAGATTTTTGAGTTCGGTCATAAAGCGAGCTGGTATGGGGAGCGGGGCGGCGGCGCAGGACTTCAGGTCTTCGGGCCGCGTACGACTCGCATCATGCCAGATGCATCTGACGACCGGTTTCTTTTGCGATGAACAGCGGCGCGGAACGGCCGTGTGTTGCATATACGTGAAAAGACAAAACGGAAGGTTGCCGGATCGGCATGCGGATTCAGAGAAAGCGCGAATTGGTGGGGCGGAGCCGGTCTACGCGGCCGGTCATGCAATAAGCCCGGCCAATAAATTCGGCCAACCACCCCGGCGCGCGCCGCGGCATATCCGCGCGGCGCGCAGTGGGTTTCTTACGGCTTCACAGTGGCGTCGCTTGCCGGGGCAGCGGCGGCCTTGCCACCTTTACCCTTGCCACGATGACCATGGCCTTCCACACCGCCCGGTTGATGGAAAGTCACGTCAGCCAGTTTCTTCTGTTCCGGCGAGAAGCTGTTATACAGCGGGTCGAACGCATCGACCAGTTTCTTCATGCCGTCAGCATGTGCTTGCGCGATGGTCGCGTATTGCTTCATGTCGTCGAGCGCGGACACGTTGGTCGCGGCCCGGCGCTGCTGGAACAACTCGCCCATCGTCTGGCCATTGCCGCGCATCACGTCGGCGAACGCTTTCCACTGTGGTTCCTGAGCCGAAGTAATCTTCAGTTGCGAATGCAGGTAGGCGATGCGGTCTTCGACATTGCGCTCGTGGCCGGCCTTGGCGGCGGGTGCCGAAGCGGCGCTCACCGGCGCCGACGCCGGCGCGGAAGTTTGTGCGAATGCGCCGCTCATGGCGACTGCGGTGGCCAGCATTACCAGTGCTTTTTTCATCGAAACTCCTGATGTCTGTTCGAATTGGGACAAGGCTCGTGTGCGAGCGGCCCGCCTTGCGCCAGTCATGGCGACGCATGGCGGCCGGCTGCCCACTTTGCCGTCGCCGCTATTAGTATCACGATATCCCTACAATGCGGCTCTTGTGCGACAAACGCTTACAACCGAAACGAACAGGAAATAGCGGGTGGACAAATTCGTCAGCATGGAAATCTTCGTCGCGGTGGTCGAGGCGGGCAGTCTGACGGCGGCCGCCGAGCGCTTCGACATTTCGTCGGCGATGGTGGGCAAGCATATCCGTTCACTGGAAACCCGGCTCGCCACGCGGCTCCTGACGCGCACGACACGCCGGCAAAGCCTGACGGAGATCGGCCGGCAGTATTACGAGCAATGCCGGCGCATCCTCGCTGACGTCAAGGACGCGGAGTCGCTTGCCGAGGCGATGGCCGCCGCGCCGCGCGGCGTGCTTAAAGTGACGGTGCCGCTCACCTATGGCGTGGAAGTCTTCGCCCCGGCAATGACCGAATACCTCACCGCATGGCCAGACATCACGCTTGAACTCGATCTTTCGAATCGCGTGATCGACCTGGTGGAAGAGGGTTTCGATGCGTCGATACGCATCGGCCAATTGCCGGATTCGAGTCTGGTCGCACGGCCGCTGAAACCCTACCGGATGCGCGCATGCGCTTCTCCGGCGTATCTGGCGCGCGCCGGCACGCCGCGCACGCCGGAGGATCTCAAGGAGCATGAATGCCTCGGGTTTCTGCACTGGGGCCGCGAAGGTTTATGGCGCCTCGGCGGCGAGAGCGCGGAGGAGAACCATCTGCGCGCCGGACGGTTTCGCGCGAACAACGGCCAGGCGCTCAAGGTCGCCGCGTTGCACGGCTTCGGGCTCGTGTTGCAGCCGGAGGCGCTGCTCGCGAGGGAAATCGCCAGCGGCGAACTGGTGTCCGTGCTGGAGGACTATCTGCCGGAGGGCGCGCCGGTCCATCTGGTTTATCCGAGCGATCGCCGCGCCACGGCCAAGCTCACCAGCTTCATCGATTTCGTGATCGAACGGTTCGGGGAGTAACGGCGGCAGCCGCTGCCAGTTGTCATGAAGTGGGCAACGCTTGCGATGTCTGTCGCGGCCTGCTTGACGGTTCATGCGGATCGGCCCGCCGACTTCTCCATTCGCCGCCGCAGACGCGCGATAATCCGCCTCACCTGAACCACATCATTGACCTTCGATGAGACCTCCGCGCCTCGACCAACTCGACGATCTCGACCGCAACCTGGTTGCGCTGCTACAAGCCAACGCACGCGAGAGCGTCGCCAATCTCGCGCGCCAACTGGGCGTGGCGCGGACTACGGTGATCGCGCGAATTGCGCGGCTCGAGCGCAGCAACGTGATCGCCGGTTACAGCGTTCGGCTCGGCCAGGACGTGCTCGACTCGAGCATCATGGCCTACGTCGGCATCATCATCGCGCCCAAACACGGGCCCGCCGTGCAGAAACGTCTCGGCAAGATGCCCGAGGTGCAGTTGCTGTGCGCGGTGAGCGGCGAGTTCGATTACGTTGCGTGGCTGCGCGCCGATTCGCCCGACCGGCTCAACGATCTGCTTGACCAGATCGGCGGTCTGGAAGGCGTGGAGCGGACCACGACCTCGATCATTCTCGCGCGCAAGATCGACCGCGGCATGGTGTGAGCGCACGAGCAGCCTCCCTGGGCTGCGCACGGCGCCATTCATTTACGCGGTTTTAAGAACTTTTCGACACATCGACTGATGTGTTCGTCATAACGTCGAAGTTCATAGTCATAGCGCAGCATTTTGCGCGTATGAAGTGTTTTTGCTTCTCCCTAAACTGTTGCTCAAGGGTTCAGCCCGCTGGGCGCGGCGCCACGAGCGCAGCGCACGTCCCAAGCTGGAGACAGCACACAGATAACAAGGAGAAGCGTATGAAAGTAGCTATCGTAGGCGCAGGTTTGATCGGTCACACCATCGCCCATATGTTGCGTGAAACCGGCGACTACGAAGTCGTCGCGTTCGACCGCGACCAGCACGCGCTCGACAAGCTCGCCGCTCAGGGCATTCCGACCCGCCGTGTGGATTCCGCCGATGCCGCCGCGCTGCGCGCGGCCGTGCAAGGCTCCGACGCGCTCGTCAACGCGCTGCCTTATTACCTCGCCGTGAACGTGGCCGCGGCTGCCAAGGGCGCGGGCGTGCATTACTTCGATCTGACGGAAGACGTGCGCGCCACGCACGCGATCCGCGCGATCGCCGACGACGCCGATCACGCCTTCATGCCGCAGTGCGGTCTGGCGCCGGGCTTTATCGGCATTGCCGCGCACGAACTCGCAAACCGCTTCACGGAAATCCGCGACGTCAAGATGCGCGTGGGCGCGCTGCCGGAATTCCCGACCAACGCGCTGAAGTACAACCTGACGTGGAGCGTCGACGGTCTGATCAACGAGTACTGCCAGCCGTGCGAAGCGATCCGCGACAGCCGCACGCAATGGGTGCAGCCGCTCGAAGGCCTTGAACATTTCTCGCTCGACGGCACCGAGTATGAAGCCTTCAATACCTCCGGCGGTCTTGGCACGCTGTGCGAAACCTTGTCGGGCCGGGTGGAATCGCTCGACTACAAGTCGGTGCGCTATCCGGGCCACCGCAACCTGATGCAGTTCCTGCTCGAAGACCTGCGTCTTGCCAGCGACCGCGACACGCTCAAGAACATCATGCGCCGTTCGGTGCCTTCCACCGCGCAAGACGTGGTGCTCGTGTTCATCACGGTGAGCGGCATGCGCGACGGTCAACTGGTGCAGGAAGTCTTCACCCGCAAGATCTTCGCGAAGACGGTGTGCGGCGTGCCGATGAGCGCGATCCAGATCACCACGGCCGGCGCGATGTGCGCGGTGCTCGATCTGTTCCGTGAACAGAAGCTGCCGCAAAAGGGCTTTGTGCGTCAGGAGCAGGTGTCGCTGCGCGATTTCCTTGCGAACCGCTTCGGCCAGTTGTACGAGGGACAGTCGCTGGAGACGATGGCGACTGTCTGACGGCGTGGCATGAGGGCCGTGCGACAACGTGGCGGCAGGCGAGAAAAGCCTGCTGCACACAGCAATGAAGACTCCGTAGAGGGTCTTTCAAACGCCCCGCGCTGCGGGGCGTCGTTTTTTGTGGCGTGCCGCGCAGGCTAAACCGGCACCGGCGGCATGATCGCGGCCCCGCGCGGCGCGCCGACAATGCGTGCGAGCAGCGCTTGATAATCCGCCGAAGCGGGCGCGGTATTGTCGAACATCAGCAGGTCGTCGCAGAGATCGCCGCTGGGCGCGAAGCGGCGCTGCCGGTACTCGTCCCAATGCGCGAGTTTGTAGGCGTCGTTCGGATTCGCGCGCTCCACGATCCGCTGATGCGCCGTCTCTTCCGACGTATAAACCCATACGACCCGCAACGCTACTTCGGCACTCACGCCCAGCCACGCGCGATCGAACAGGCGCCGCTCGCGCACTTCGCGCGAAAGCGGCCCGACCACCAGCGCGCTAACGCCGAGTTCGAGATTGTCGCGGGCGGTGTCGAGCAGGCCGCGGTACTCGGGATCGCGCAGATGCTCGAGGAACAGCGGGCTGTCGCGGTCGTTGGGGTCGCCGGTCAGCATGGCCATGGCGGCCGCGCTGTAGCCACCGTAAAGCGTATCTTTATCGAGCAGGCAGAAGGGCGTGCCGCACGCTTTCATCAGCGGGCCATGCAGTTTCCTCGCGAGCGTGGTCTTGCCCGTGCCTGCGTGACCGCAGAAGAAAACCATATGTGTCACGAAGGCATGTCCTCCGGCGGGGCGGATACGGCGCCAGCCACCTGTGGGTCACGGGCGAACTTGCCGCCGGCCTCCAGCCACATCACGTTGATGATGCCGAAGCCCAATGCCACGCCGATGCCGAGAATCCAGGTGAAATACCACATTGCTGTCTCCTTGTGATCGGCAGGTTAATAGCTGCCCTTTGCAGCGATCATGAAGAAGAACGCGGCGCCACGCAAGGGGCCAGGGGTCGTCCATTCGGCCAGGCTGGCAGAACGGGCGTGCGTTGCTATCATGCATGGAAAGGGAGCAGCAGCGGTCAGGACGGTCGGGCATCGTCCGGCATGCTGGTTAGAAGAAGCAGAAAAGCGGGACCACAATCAACAACACGGGAGTACCCGCATGCCGATGCGTCTGGATCACCATCGCAAAGCCACGCTGGTCGCCATGGCCCGGCTGGGCGCGTTGGGCACGCTGGCCGCGTTGAGCCTTGGCGTGCTCGCCGGCTGCGCTTCCACACCCGCCGAGCCCGTTCCGTTCAAGGCAGTGCCGGCCGCGCGCATCGTCCGGGCTGGCTACACGGAGCCGGGGGCGGGGCTCGTCGCCGTGGATGTCCGGCGTGAGCGCTCGCGCGACGTGATCGTGCGTTTTCGCAGTGCGCTGGTGTATATCGACGGCGAGCAGGTCACGGACGTAATGAACGGCGAGCACGTGGTCTTTTATCTGAGCCCGGGCGTGCATCGCATCGCCGTGTCGACGCAGTTTGATCCTGTCATCGAAATGCGCTTCATGGTGACGGCGGATACGCGCTACACCAATCGCGCTTCGGTCACGTTCGGCGACGACCACCGCATTGCGCTGCAGCGGGTCGCTCAATAGCGTTCTCTGCCGCGCGAGCATGCAGCCTGAAGCGCCCACGCGGTTTAACAATTCGATACATGACGCCCACGCATAGCCCTTAACATGACGGCTATTGCAAATCCGGCCGGTTTAGGCCCGACGCATGGCTTACGCGTCGTAAGGGTCCGGCCGGTCTGTTCCGTTTTCAAGGTAATTCAAACATGCTGATCAATTGCGCCGCCTATCAGGACGGCCGGAAGCTGGCAGACATCGACATCGATAGCATCAGCGATTACGTGGCGCGGCCCGAGTGCTTTGTCTGGGTGGCGCTGAAGGACCCGGGCCCGGGAGAGCTGGCCGTGATGAAACACGAATTCGGCCTGCACGAACTCGCGATCGAAGACGCGCAGAACGGTCACCAGCGCCCCAAGATCGAGGAGTACGGCGAATCGCTGTTCGCGGTGATGCACACGGTGGAGATGGACGAAGACAACGAATTGCTGATCGGCGAAGTCGACGTGTTCGTGGGGCGCAACTATGTGCTGTCGGTGCGGCGCGGCACGCGCATCGGCTTTCAGAATGTGCGCGCCCGCTGCGAGCGCGAACCGCAATTGCTCAAGGAAGGCTCGGCGTTCGTGCTGTATGCGCTCGCCGACGACATCGTCGATCGATATTTTCCGATCATCGAGACGATGAACAGCGAGATCGAGGCACTCGAAGACCGTATCTTCGACCGCAACAATTCCGCGGCGTCGCGCGCGATCATCCAGGATCTGTACTCGCTCAAGCGCCGCCTCGTGATCCTGCAGCACCATATCGCACCGCTGCAGGAAGCCATCAGCAAACTCACGGGCGGGCGCATTCCGAGCGTCTGCGAGGGCATGCAGGCGTACTTCCGCGACGTCTACGATCACCTCGAGCGGATCGTGAGAATCATCGACGGGCGGCGCGAAATGGTCGTCACCGCCGTGCAGGTCAATCTCGGCATGATTTCGCTCGCCGAGAGCGAGGTGACCAAACGGCTCGGCTCGTTCGCCGCGCTGTTCGCGGTGCCGACCATGATTGCCGGCATCTACGGGATGAACTTCCAGAGCATTCCCGAGTTGCACTACAAGTACGGCTATCCGATCTGTCTGGCGGTCATGCTGACCGTCGACCTCGTGCTGTACTGGCGATTCCGCAAAGCCGGCTGGCTTTGATCGACGCAGAGGGCGGCGCTTTGCGAGCTCGTCCCGCGTTGTCCCCGCTTGCATCGTGCGCAATTAAAGTCCAGCATAGGCGGCCCGCCGGGCTGTGATCTTGCAGCCGGCGGCAAATTCGCCAAGCACGGACCAAGCGAGGGACCCTTTGCCACACGTCACCTGCCGGCGCGCCGACCCGGTGCGCCGGTTCGAATCGAGCGGGTGCGCCGCACCACCGCGCGTCGTTGACAAGTCGCGCAAACTGCGCTGAGAATGGCCCACGCAAACGTTTGCGCACTATTAAAAATAAGACTCTTTTTTTGAGCCCGACAGACCCTGGAGATAGGCATGAACCAACGCATTCGCCGCCGCATCCTGACGGCCGCCGTCCTCGCCACCGCCGGCGCCGCTTTGCCGTTTTCCTCCGCGTATGCGCAGAGCGCGCCCGCTCACAAGCCGAAGGTCGCGCTGGTGATGAAGTCGCTCGCCAACGAGTTCTTCCTGACCATGGAAACCGGCGCGAAGGACTATCAGAAGCACAACCCGTCGCAATTCGACCTGATCACCAACGGCATCAAGGACGAGACCGATACCGCGAACCAGATCCGCATCGTCGAGCAGATGATCGTCTCGAAGGTCGACGCGATCGTGCTCGCGCCGGCTGATTCAAAGGCGCTGGTGCCGGTCGTCAAGAAGGCGGTTGATGCGGGCATCATCGTCGTGAATATCGACAATCGGCTCGACCCGGACGTGCTCAAGTCGAAAGATCTGAACGTGCCGTTCGTCGGTCCCGATAACCGCAAGGGCGCGCAGAAGGTCGGCGATTATCTGGCCAAAAAGCTCAAGGCGGGCGACGAGGTCGGCATCATCGAAGGCGTGTCCACCACCACCAACGCGCAGCAGCGCACCGCCGGATTCAAGGACGCCATGCAGAAGGTCGGCGCGAAGGTCGTCTCGGTGCAATCGGGTGAATGGGAGATCGACAAGGGCAATGCGGTGGCGTCGGCCATGCTCAACGAATACCCGAATCTGAAGGCGCTTCTCGCCGGCAACGACAACATGGCGATCGGCGCGGTCTCGGCCGTGCGCGCGGCGGGCAAGCAGGGCAAAGTGCTGGTGGTGGGCTATGACAACATCAACGCGATCAAGCCGATGCTCAAGGACGGACGCGTGCTCGCCACCGCGGATCAGTACGCCGCCAAGCAGGCCGTGTTCGGTATCGACACCGCGCTGAAGGCGCTCAGCGAGCACAAGAAGCAGTCGGATCTGTCGGGCGTGGTGGAGACGCCGTGCGATCTGGTCACGAAGTGAACATGGCCCGGTTAGCGCCGGGCTAAGTCGTACGCAGGTTCGGGGCAACGACGTTTCATGCTCAATGCATGGCGTGCGCTCACGAACCCGCGGCTATTCAATAAGCGCTCAAGAAACCTGCCGTGCCGCCGTTAATTCCAGAGGTAAGCGTCATGACGGTGCCGCGCGACGGGAGGGGGCGTGGCTGTTAGCGCCTGTGCATTCCGCACATTGGGCCCGCATGACACGAGACGGCCGGTGGCGGCCACATGCAAACGGATTGCGTGAGGCCACCGCCGCCGCCTTGGAACCAGGATTGCGATGGATTCAACCGACCACGACGCTGTACCTGCCGTACTGTCCGTCAGCGGCATCGGCAAGACCTACGCCGAACCGGTGCTCGCCGACATCTCCCTGTCGCTGCGCGCCGGCGAGGTATTGGCGTTGACGGGTGAGAATGGCGCAGGCAAGAGTACGCTGTCCAAGATCATTGGAGGGCTGGTCGAGCCGACCGCCGGCACGATGCGGCTCGGCGGCGAGCCTTATGCGCCGGCAAGCCGCACCGAGGCCGAGGCGCTCGGCGTGCGCATGGTGATGCAGGAGCTGAATCTGCTGCCGACGTTATCGGTGGCCGAGAACCTGTTCCTGAACCGCCTGCCGCGGGTCGGCGCGTTCAGCTTCGGCTGGATCGACCGGCGCAAGCTGCGTGAAGACGCGCGCCAGGCCATGGCGCAGGTCGGCCTCGACGCGATCGATCCGGACACGCTGGTCGGCGAGCTCGGTATCGGTCACCAGCAGATGGTGGAAATCGCACGCAATCTGATCGACGACTGCCGCGTGCTGATCCTCGACGAACCGACCGCGATGCTGACCGCGCGCGAGGTCGATCTGCTGTTCGAACAGATCGACCGGTTGAAGGCGCGCGGCGTGGCGCTGGTCTACATCTCGCACCGCCTCGAGGAACTGGCGCGAGTGGCCGAGCAGATCGCGGTGTTGCGCGACGGCCGGCTGGTGCATGTCGACGCGATGGCCAACCTGACCAGCGACCAAATCGTCACATGGATGGTCGGCCGTGAACTCGGCGAGCGGATCGATCTGGGCGTGCGCAACATCGGCGCGCCGCTCCTGAAAGTGGAGCGGCTGACGCGCGGCAAGGTGGTGCGCGAGGTGTCGTTCGAAGTGCGTGCGGGCGAGATTTTCGGCATTAGCGGCTTGATCGGCGCGGGCCGCACGGAGTTGATGCGGCTGATTTACGGTGCCGATCAGAAGGATAGCGGTAGCGTCGCGCTGGCTGCAACGCCGGGCGCGCTGCCCACGCCGGTGCAGATCGCTTCGCCCTCGGACGCGGTGCGCGCCGGCATCGCGCTCATCACCGAAGACCGCAAAGGCGAAGGCCTGCTGCTGCCGCAGCCGATCGCGGCCAACGTGTCGCTCGGCAATATCGGCAGCGTGGCGCGGCACGGCATCGTCGACGCGAAGCGGGAGAACGCGCTGGCGCAGAAGCAGATCACCGCGATGCGGATCCGCACATCCGGGCCGGCGCAGATTGTCGGCGAGCTGTCGGGCGGCAACCAGCAGAAGGTCGTGATCGGCCGCTGGCTGGCGCGCGACTGCCGCGTGCTGTTGTTCGACGAACCGACGCGCGGCATCGACGTCGGCGCGAAGTTCGATATTTATGGCTTGATGGGTGCGCTGGCTCGCGAAGGACGCGCGCTCGTCGTGGTGTCGAGCGACTTGCGGGAGCTCATGCTGATCTGCGACCGGATCGGCGTGATGTCCGCGGGGAGCATGACGGGTGTGTTCGAGCGCGACAACTGGTCGCAGGACGCGCTGCTGGCCGCGGCTTTCGCCGGCTATCGCAGCCGCGAAGCGTTGCTGCACGCCGCCCCCGACACCAGCGAAGCAGGGAGTGTGTCATGAACGATCAATCGGCGCCTGAAGCATCGGGCGACAAGCCGGGTGTGGGCGGCGTGGGGAGCGTGAGTGGTGCGGGCAGCACGGGCGCCGTCACGCCGCCCGCCGACCCGTCGGCGCCGCTCGCGAGCGGCAAGCCGGCCGGCACGCGTCTGGGCTTTTCGAATTACCTCGGGCTCGCCGGCGCGTTGCTGGCGATGATCGTGCTGTTCTCGCTGCTGAGTTCGCACTTTTTGACGTACGACACCTTCAGCACGATCGCCAATCAGATTCCGGATCTGGTGGTGATGTCGGTGGGCATGACGTTCGTGCTGATCATCGCCGGGATCGATCTGTCGGTGGGGTCGGTGCTGGCGCTGGGCGCGTCGGTGGTGAGCGTGGCCGCGCTGAAGTGGGGCTGGGGGCCATTGCCGTCGGCGCTGCTCGGGGTCGCCGCGGCGGCGCTGACCGGCACCATTACCGGCGCGGTGACGGTGGGCTGGCGGATTCCGTCGTTCATCGTCTCGCTCGGTGTGCTCGAAGCCGCGCGCGGCATGGCGTATCAGATGACGAATTCGCGCACCGCCTATATCGGCGACGCGTTCGACTTCCTGTCGAACCCGATCGCAGTTGGCATCTCGCCGGCGTTCCTGATCGCGGTGGCGGTGATGGTGATCGCGCAACTGGTGCTCACGCGCACGGTGTTCGGCCGCTATCTGGTCGGCATCGGCACCAACGAGGAGGCGGTGCGGCTCGCAGGCGTCAATCCGCGGCCGTACAAGGTCATCGTGTTCGCGCTGATGGGCGCGCTCGCCGGGCTGGCCGCGCTGTTCCAGATCTCGCGTCTGGAAGCGGCCGACCCCAATGCGGGCCAAGGCGTCGAACTGCAGGTGATCGCGGCCGTGGTGATCGGCGGCACGAGCCTGATGGGCGGGCGCGGCTCGGTGATCAGCACCTTTTTCGGCGTGTTGATCATTTCGGTGCTGGCGGCCGGCCTCGCGCAGATCGGTGCGAATGAGCCGACCAAGCGCATGATCACCGGCGCGGTAATCGTGGTGGCGGTGGTGCTGGATACGTACCGCAGCCGTCGCAAGCGCGCCTGATCGAGGGCCGGCGCGGCAAGCCGGCAGTTCACGGCACGCCGGCAGCAGAAGTAGCAGAAGTAGCAGAAGTAGCAGAACCGGAGGCCGCATGCACGGCACGGGCAGTCGCAGCGAGACGCGCGGCAAAGCGTCAGTATTTACGGGGTTGGTCAGTTTTCGAAGAAAACGGCCGGTAGGTCGCCAGGTGGTGCGGCCGGCGGGTAAAACAGGCAGGAGAGCAACAGGTTATGGCGACGATCAAGGATGTAGCGGCCGCGGCGGGCGTGTCGTTCACGACGGTATCGCACGTGGTGAACAACTCGCGGCCCGTGTCGGCTGACGTGCGCGCGAAGGTCGAGCACGCGATCCGTCAGCTTCACTATGTTCCGTCGGCGGTGGCCCGCTCGCTGAAGGCACGGTCGACGGCGACTATCGGGCTCGTCGTGCCGAACACCACGAACCCGTATTTCGCGGAACTGGCGCGCGGCATCGAGGACGGTTGCTCGCGCAATGGCTACTGCGTGTTCTTCTGCAATTCCGACGACGATCCGGCCAAGCAACGTAACTATCTGCGCGTGCTGCAGGAAAAACGGATCGACGGCCTGATCGTCGCATCCGCCGGCGACGACGCCGTGCTCGCGCAGACGCTCGCCGACTCGCGCGAGCCGCTGGTGATTCTGGACCGCAACATCGAAGGGCTGAATGCGGATCTCGTGCAGATCGACCATGAGAAGGGCGCGTATCTCGCCACCCGGCATCTGCTCGAACTGGGGCACGTACGGATCGGCTGTATTACCGGCACGGTGCAGACAGCGGTTAGCGCGATGCGCGTGCATGGCTTCATCCGCGCGATGAGCGAGCGCGGCATTGAGATTGCGCCCGACGCGATCGTGGAAAGCGATTATTCGGGCACCGGCGGCTACCGCGCGGCGGGCCAACTGTTCGACACGGTCAAACCGTCGGCGATTTTTGCCTGCAACGACATGATGGGCATCGGCGCGCTGCGCGCAGCCGCGGAACGCAATATCAGCGTGCCGCGTGATTGCTCGATCATCGGGTTCGACGATATCGAACTGGGGCGTTTCACCTACCCGGCGCTCTCGACCGTCGGCCAGTCGGTGCGCGCGCTCGGCGACATCGCCGCGCAGACGCTGATCGAACGCATTGCCGGTGGCTCGCCCGATAGTCCGCGTCCGCCTGGCCGCCGGCGCGTCGTATCGCCGCGCCTGATCGTGCGCGAGTCCACCGCGACCTGGGGCGGCGCGGCCAAACGCGATCTGGCGGCCTGATCTGGCGTCCAGACTCTGCGCTGCGCGCGCATTGTCGAACCCGCATACGCGCGATGGTGCGCACCCGCTCGCCCGGTGCATCCGTGCATGACCGCTGCTGACGACATGGACATCGATTTCCCGGAGCAGGCGTCATCTGGTGCCGCTGGCACGCTGCATTGCGCCCGATTTCCACAAAACGGCGCGCCGTCTTTCTGACTTCCCCTCCGCAAGCAACCCTAGGTGCATCTCGCATCGTCGGTTCGCATCAGCGTCTCGCCGTCAGTGATTTGTAATTCCTGCCAATTGCTTACATCGCCTTTCCTCATACCATATAAATCCTTCAAGGAACTAACTACTGTGCCGTAAACAGGGTTATTAGAGCGCCGCCTCAAATGAGCGCCGACACGCAGCCACCACACGCCAACCGCTGCGTACGCAACTCTCATTTTCAAAGCACAGGAACCAGACATGTTGAACAAGGGCATTACGATCAAGGCGCGCATAGGCCTCACGATGGCTTTTCTCGCGGCGTTGCTGGTGGCCATCGGCGCCTTCGGTATGTTCGGTATGAGCGATTCGAACCACGCCTTGAAGGACACGTTCACCAATGCCATGCCAAGCGCGGTCGATATCGGCAACGCCGAACTCTACGCGGCGCGCGAGCGGTTGGCGCTCGACCGGGCGGCGTTCCTGATCGGCACGCCGGAAGTTGCGCCGACAATCGAGCGCGCGCGCACCATGCGCGTCACGTCCGATATGTGGTGGAAAAAGTATATGGACCTGCCGCGCGGGCCGGATGAGGAGCGCCTCGCGCAGGACGTGGTGGCCAAGCGTGACGCGCTGCATCAGCAACTGGATGCTTTTGCGGCGATCGTTACAGCAAACGACCAAAGCAAGTTGGTCGACGGCGCCAAGCGGCTGCAGATCGCCTACAACGATCTCGCTAATTCCGACGACGCGCTGCGCAAATTCCAGTTCACGTCGGCCAAAGACGGCTACGACGCGGCGCAAAGCGCCTTCGAACTGTTCCGCCTGGTGAGCGCGGGCGCATTGCTGATCGGCGTGCTGGCCGCGGCGATCTCGTATCTGACGCTCAGCCGCGCGATCGCCCGGCCGCTCGACGCCGCGCTCGGTCATTTCGACGCGATCTCGGCAGGCGATCTGCGCCGCCCGGTGGTCGTGACTTCGCGTGACGAGATGGGGCAACTGCTTGAAGGCATCGCCAGAATGCAGCGCAGCCTCACCGAAACGGTGCGCACCGTGCGCAGCGGCAGCGAATCGATTGCGACTGCGACCCGCGAGATCGCCGCCGGCAATATCGACCTGTCCTCGCGCACCGAAGAGCAGGCCTCGGCGCTGCAGGAAACCGCATCGAGCATGGAAGAGCTCACCGGCACGGTCAAGCAGAACGCCGACAACGCCCGCCAGGCCAGCTCGCTTGCGGCGAATGCGTCGGAGATCGCCAACAAGGGCAGCGCCGTGGTCGAGAAGGTGGTCGGCACGATGGGCGATATCAATCAAAGCTCGGCGAAGATCGCCGACATTATTTCGATCATTGAAGGGATCGCGTTCCAGACCAATATCCTGGCCCTGAATGCGGCCGTGGAAGCCGCGCGCGCCGGCGAAGAAGGCCGCGGTTTCGCGGTGGTGGCGGGCGAAGTGCGAAGTCTCGCCCAGCGTTCGTCGGCGGCGGCGAAGGAAATCAAGGAGCTGATCGATACCTCGGTTGAGCGCGTGCAGTCGGGTTCGGCGTTGGTCGACGAAGCCGGCCGCACCATGACCGACATCATCGGTGCGGTGCAGCGTGTGACCGACATCATGGGAGAAATCGCCGCGGCTTCCGAAGAACAGAGCAGCGGCATCGATCAGGTGGCGCGCGCCGTCACGCAGATGGACGAAGTCACGCAGCAAAACGCCGCGCTGGTCGAAGAAGCGGCGGCCGCGGCCTCGTCGCTCGAAGATCAGGCCGGCAAGTTGCGTCAGGCCGTAGCGGTGTTTCACCTGGAAGAAGGCGGCCACACGCAGCCCGTAAGCGCGGCGCCGAAACGCGCGCCTGCGTTGCAGCGACCGGTGGTCGCACGCAAGGTTTCGCGCGCTCCCGCCATGCAACCGGCGCCGCAATCCGCCGCCGTGACGAAAGCGCCTGCCACAGCAGCACAGCCCGCTGCCGCAACCGCACGCGCGCCCGCAAAAGCTATGGCGACCGCTGGCAGCGATCAGGACTGGGAGACCTTCTAACCGGATCCTCGCCGCAACATTCGTTCCCGACGCGTCGGCCGATCCCATTAGATGGGTAAGCGCGACCGTTCAGATGACTGTGTCACTCGTAAAGACCGCGATTGCGTACGCATTCGCGGTCTTTTTTTATGGTGTGCGCATTAACCAACGTTTGCGTATGCAGTCCGTACCCTGGCAAGCGTAATGATCCGGTACATTGACGGACGCCCCGAAGAAAGTCACTTTGGGGGTCGCTGCCAGACATGTAGCGGCAATCGCCGACGCGGCTCGTCAGTTCAACGGGCGCGGTTTTGCCGCCTTCGAGCGCCGCGACGCATGGCCACCCACCAACACGCCACATTCAACCGCTCAATGCGCCAGCCACAAAGGACCGACATGACGCCTCACGACCTCGCGCACCGCCTCGTCGAAGCACGCCGGCAGCATCGCCCGATCGATGTGCCCGCACCCGACAGCCTGCCGCCCGATGCGGCAACCGCGTACGCGATCCAGCAGGCGGTCATCGCCGGTCTCGGCGAATCAACCGGTGGCTGGAAGATCGGCGCCAAAGTGCCGGGCGGCGCCGCCTCGGGCGCGCCGATTCCGGCCTCGCTGGTATTGCCTTCGCCGGCGCGCATCGCGCATGCCGGCTTCTTCCGGGTGCTGGTGGAACTGGAGATCGCCTTCCGCTTCGCGGAGGCGATCGAGCCGCGCGGCCGGGCCTATGCGCGCGACGAAGTGCTGGCGAAGGTCGGCGTCGTGCTGCCGGCCATCGAGATCGTCGACAGCCGCTTTACCGAGTGGCCGAACGTCGCGCCGCTTGCGCAACTGGCCGACGCCCAGAACAACGGCGCGTTGATCACCGGTCATCCTGTCGCTTATTCGGGGCTCGCGCGTGGCTTCGACTTCGTTTCACCGGAGCTGGAGCTGAGCTTCGACGGCGACTCGCTGATACCGGAGGCCACGGGCAATCCGGCTGGCGACCCGCGCGAACTGCTGGTGTGGTTCGTCAACCATTGTGCCGCCATGGGCATCACCATCGAGCCGGAATGGACGCTCACCACCGGTTCGTACGTCGGCGCACACAGGCTGGACAAAGCGGGCATCGTGCGTGGGCACATCGACGGACTTGGAGAAGTGGAAATTGAACTGACCTGAGAGGCTGCGCGCTTGTAACAGCGCATTACCAAGCTCCACTCAAACGGCTGCCTATGGGCGGCCGTTTTACATTTTTCGCATCTGTGATGGCCGCCGTGCCGTATACACCTATTGGAACGACGCAGCGTCTCGCCGTCATCCAGTTATACAGGTGGCTAACCACGCTGCCGACGCGGGTAAGGCGAAACGACATGACTGGTACAACGGATGAAAACGCGCGGAACAAAACTGCTCGCGCGTTGACGAAGCGATTGACGCTGCACGGTGAAATGATCGAGATTGGCATGACGCATGACCAATGCATGAAGATGTAACAGGCAACTGTTTGCGTAGACCGAACGCTTGTGTCGCGCGTTGATGAAAAAAGAGGCGGATACAGAAAACGGGCTCACGTCTGCGCTTTCAGCAACAAAGTGTGTGTGTGCAGACACGCCGTCTGATACAGCAGTGGGATCGTTCGATGAACGTAGCGGCTGGCGCGGGACGTGATTGCAGGATCACTGAGCAGCACTGAGGCAGAGTGCTGATATGGCCGCAAGGCATGAGTGCAAAGGCAGCGACGTGTGACCATAATCGCTGCGTTACGAGTGCAAGATACGAGTGCAAGATTGTAGGTCGTCGAAACTTTGTTTCCAAGTGAGGATTGTCGGGAGGCGAATGCGGCGCGATTTTCGCAACGTAGTTCGTGAAAAAAAATTTAAAAGGGTTTAGGATGAATTCGAGCGATGTCGTTTCCGAATAGCGCGCCGCGCACGACATCGGTCTAGACTTCGGCGAGGAGGTAGCATGGATATCTACAGCAGTTTCGCGACCCGCTTCGAGAAAACGCGAGAAGATGAGCTCTCGCTCGAGGAGTATCTCGCGCTCTGCAAAGACAATCCCGCCGCGTACGCCACGGCTGGCGAACGCATGTTGACGGCGATCGGGGAGCCGGAACAGATCGACACTCGTAACGATCCGCGCATGTCGCGCATCTTCGCGAACAAGGTCATCAAGGTATACCCCGCATTCCGTGAGTTCTACGGAATGGAAGAGGTGATCGAGCAGGTGGTCGCCTACTTCCGGCACTCTGCCCAGGGGCTCGAAGAAAAGAAGCAGATTCTGTATCTGTTGGGCCCGGTCGGCGGCGGTAAATCGTCGATCGCGGAACGTCTCAAGCAGCTCATGGAGCGTGTGCCGTTTTACGCGATCAAGGGCTCGCCCGTGAACGAGTCGCCGCTCGGTCTGTTCGACTACGAAGAAGACGGCCCGATTCTCGAAGAACAATACGGCATTCCACGCCGCTACCTCAAAAGCATCCTCAGCCCGTGGGCGGTCAAACGCCTGCACGAATACAACGGCGACATCCGCAAATTCCGCGTGGTGCGCCGCTACCCGTCGATCCTTCGCCAGATCGGTATAGCCAAGACCGAGCCGGGCGACGAAAACAATCAGGACATTTCGTCACTGGTCGGTAAGGTCGACATCCGCAAACTCGAACAGTACGCGCAGGACGACGCGGACGCGTACAGCTACTCCGGTGGCCTGTGTCTCGCGAATCAGGGCCTGCTCGAGTTCGTCGAAATGTTCAAGGCGCCGATCAAGGTGCTGCACCCGCTGCTCACGGCGACCCAGGAAGGTAACTTCAAGGGCACGGAAGGGTTCGGCGCGATCCCGTTCGACGGTGTGATTCTGGCTCACTCGAACGAGTCCGAATGGAAGGCGTTCCGCAACAACCGCAACAACGAAGCACTGCTCGACCGGATCTTCGTGGTGAAGGTGCCGTACTGCCTGCGCTACGGTGAAGAGATCAAGATCTACGAGAAGCTGCTGCGCAATTCGTCGCTGGCGAACGCGGTGTGCGCACCTGGCACGTTGAAGATGATGGCGCAGATGTCCGTGCTCACGCGTTTGCAGGAGCCGGAGAATTCAAGCCTCTTCTCGAAGATGCAGGTGTACGACGGCGAGAATCTGAAGGACACCGATCCGAAGGCCAAGTCTTATCAGGAGTACCGCGATTTCGCGGGCGTGGATGAAGGGATGACCGGCGTGTCGACCCGTTTCGCGTTCAAGATTCTTTCGCGCGTGTTCAACTTCGATTCGACCGAGGTCGCGGCCAATCCGGTGCACCTCATGTACGTGCTCGAACAGCAGATCGAACGCGAACAGTTCCCGCCGGAAACCGAGCAGAAGTATCTGTCGTTCATCAAGGACGTGCTCGCCTCGCGCTATGCGGAGTTTATCGGCAAGGAGATTCAGACCGCGTATCTGGAGTCGTATTCCGAGTACGGTCAGAACATTTTCGATCGTTACGTGACGTACGCGGACTTCTGGATCCAGGATCAGGAGTTCCGCGACCACGACACCGGCGAGAGTTTCGACCGCGCGGCGCTGAACGCCGAACTGGAGAAGATCGAGAAACCCGCGGGCATCAGCAACCCGAAAGACTTCCGTAACGAGATCGTGAACTTCGTGCTGCGTGCGCGTGCGGCCAATGGCGGGAAGAATCCGGCATGGGTCAGCTACGAAAAGCTGCGCGTCGTGATCGAAAAGAAGATGTTCTCGAACACGGAAGAGTTGCTGCCGGTGATCTCGTTCAACGCCAAGGGTTCGGCGGAAGAGCAACGCAAGCACGAAGACTTCGTCAATCGCATGGTGACGAAGGGCTATACGCCGAAGCAGGTGCGCTTGCTGTGTGACTGGTATCTGCGCGTGCGCAAGTCGTCATGATGCGCATTGCGTGCCGCCCGCGCGGTCCATCCGCGCGGGCACCCTGCGAGGCGCAAATTGCATGGACATAGCGTTGCTTCAGGCAACGTGCGTCTCGCGCACCCGAAATTAGTGCAGCTGCATGGGATCGGAGACCGGGCGTGCTTCATCAAATCATCGACCGCAGGTTGGCAGGCAAAAACAAGAGCATTGCGAATCGCGAGCGTTTTTTGCGTCGCGTAAAGAACTATATTCGTCGCGCCGTTTCGGAAGCGGTGCGCGACCGCAGCATCAAGGATATTCAGAACACCCAGAGCATCACGATCCCGCGCAAGGACATTGCGGAACCGTCGTTCCGGCATGGCCCCGGCGGCAAGCGGGAAATGGTGCATCCGGGCAATGCCGACTATATCCGCGGCGACAAGATCCAGCGCCCGCAAGGCGGCGGCGGTGGAGGCGGGGGCAACCAGGCCAGCAACGAAGGCGAGGGTCAGGACGACTTCGTGTTCGAGCTGAGCCGCGAAGAATTCATGCAGTATTTCTTCGACGACCTCGAACTGCCGCGTCTCGTCAAAACCCATCTGATGGCCGTGCCCACGTGGAAAAGCATCCGCGCGGGCTGGGCCGCCGAAGGCACGCCGAACAATATCGACGTGGTCCGTTCGCTGCGCAGCGCCCTCGGCCGCCGCATTGCGCTCGGTGCGCCGCTCGTCAACCAGTTGCACGAGATGGAACGGCAACTGGAGGTGATGAAAGCCGATCCCGACGATCGTCGCGACGAAATCAAACTGCTCGAAGAGGAAATTCACCATTTGCGTGGGCGCATCTGGCGGATTCCGTTTATCGATCCGTTCGATCTGCGCTATGTGAACCGCGTGAAGCAGCCCACGCCTTCCAGTCAGGCGGTGATGTTCTGTCTGATGGATGTGTCCGGTTCCATGGACGAGCAGCGCAAGGATCTCGCCAAGCGCTTCTTCATTCTGCTGTATCTGTTTCTCAAGCGTAACTACGAGAAGATCGAAGTGGTGTTCATTCGCCACCATACGCGCGCCGAGGAAGTCGACGAAGACACCTTCTTCCACTCGACCGAAAGCGGCGGCACGGTCGTGTCGAGCGCGCTGGAGCTGATGCAGAAGGTAATGGACGAGCGCTATTCGCCGACTGAATGGAATATTTACGGCGCTCAGGCGTCGGACGGCGACAACTGGACCGACGACTCGCCAAAGTGCCGCAAGATTCTCTCTGATGACATCCTGGAGAAGGTGCGCTATTTTGCGTATATTCAGGTGACGCCGGAAGAGCAGAACTTGTGGCTGGAATATGCGCAGTTAGCCCTGAGCCAGCCGCACATGGCGATGAAGAAGGTCGAGACCGCGGCTGACATTTATCCGGTGTTTCGTGAATTGTTTGAAAAGCAGGCGGCTAATTCATGACGAACAAGCCCCCGCACAACGAAGCGCGCGGCGAGCCAGAGAACGGCGCGCCGGAGCGCGGGAAAGGCGTGCCGCAGCAGCAACAGTCGGGGCATGCCGAGGCAAAGGCGGACGATACGGGAGCCGCCACGGCCGGAGCAGTCGACACCGCTGCAGCACGGGGACACACCGGAACGCCCAACGTGGGGCAAAGGGAAGTCCGTATGAACGTAGCCGATAGACGGCCTCTGCCGTGCCCGTCCGACTGGACATTCGAATTGATCGAAGAGTACGACTCGCATATTGCCCGTGTTGCAGAGCAATATGAACTCGACGTGTATCCGATCCAGCTCGAACTCATCAGCGCCGAACAGATGATGGATGCGTACGCGTCCGTCGGTATGCCGGTGAACTACCGTCACTGGTCGTTCGGCAAACACTTTCTCTCTACCGAAAAGAGCTACCGTCGCGGGCAGATGGGGCTGGCGTACGAGATCGTCATCAATTCCAATCCCTGCATCGCGTATCTGATGGAAGAGAACACGATGACGATGCAGGCGCTCGTCATCGCCCACGCGGCTTACGGGCACAACTCGTTTTTCAAGGGCAACTATCTGTTCAGGTTGTGGACGGATGCGCATGCCATTATCGATTACCTCGTCTACGCGAAGAACTACATCGCCGAGTGCGAGGAGCGCTTCGGGCTCGACCGGGTCGAAGAATTGCTCGACTCGTGCCACGCGTTGATGAACTACGGCGTGGACCGTTACAAGCGTCCGCAAAAGCTCTCGCTCGAAAAGGAGTTTGCGGCGCGCCGCGAACGCGAGGCTTATTTGCAGTCCCAGGTCAATGAACTGTGGCGCACCTTGCCGACCCGGCATACGCCGCTGCCGGAGGAAATCGAGGAGCGCTATCCGCCGGAGCCGCAGGAGAATCTGCTGTATTTCGCGGAGAAGAACGCGCCGTTGCTGGAGCCGTGGGAGCGGGAAGTCATCCGCATCGTGCGCAAGGTCGGCCAGTATTTTTATCCGCAACGGCAAACGCAGGTGATGAACGAAGGCTGGGCCACGTTCTGGCACTACACGTTGCTCAACACAATGTACAACCAGGGCAAGCTGGAAGACGGCTTCATGATGGAGTTTCTCCATTCGCACAGCAATGTGGTCTACCAGCCGCCCGTCACCAAACCGTATTACAGCGGCATCAATCCGTACGCGCTCGGTTTTTCGATGATGAGCGACATTCGCCGGATTTGCGAAGCGCCCACGGAAGAGGACCGCAAGTGGTTCCCGGAACTCGCGGGCAGCCCGTGGCTACCGGCCATGCATTATGCAATGCGCAACTTCAAGGACGAGAGTTTCGTCGCGCAGTATCTGTCGCCGCATCTGATTCGTGAAATGCGCCTCTTCTCGGTGCTCGACGACGATATGCGCGACGCGCTCGAAGTCTCGGCGATTCACGACGACAGCGGTTATCAGTACGTGCGCCAGGCGTTGTCGCGGCAGTACGACATGCATCATCGCGAGCCGAACATTCAGGTGTGGGCGGTGAATACGCGCGGCGACCGGAGTTTGACGCTACGGCATTTCATGAGCGACAACCGGCATCTTTCCGGTGACAGTGACGAAGTGCTCAAGCATATGGCGCGCCTGTGGCAATTCGACGTCTACCTGGAAAGCGTCGATGAGAACGGCACGGTTCGCAAGCGTTACGAGTGCCGCTATGTACCGCCGGCGGTAAGGGTGTGACGCCGTCCTGAAGCCGCGGTCGTTTGGACACTAGCGTGATCTGTGAGAAGCCCCTGCCAATCGTGCGACTGGCGGGGGCTTTTTTATCGCGGCCTGACAAATCACCATCTTTCCCTTGCACTTCTGTAAAATTCGCGCACGTGCGAAGCATGCCGCCACGGCATCTCGGCTCGCGCGTTGTGAAGACGGCGCCACGACCGTTACCTCCGTTCAAAGACAAGGAAAGAGAACAAGCATGACCGACCTAACCGACCAAACCGTGGCTTCGGCTCAC